>JBFIJN010000042.1:0-29603 GCA_041600735.1 Nannocystaceae bacterium | reverse complement strand
GCCGACGCGCTGGCCAGCGCGAGCGCCATGTGCGGGCCGGCGTCGTCCGGGATCAACGTCGCGGCGTGTTGGTAGAAGCCGAGGGCCTTGCGGGGATCGCCCCGGTCTTCGAACATCGAGCCCAGCAAGAGCGCGGCGTTGGCTCGCAGCGGCTTGGCCCCCGCGCCGTTGGCGATGGCCTCGAGCTCGGCCCGGATCGCCGGGAACTTGCCGCCCTTGGGCAGCTCGGGGTCGGCCTCGAGCTGCTCCTTGAGGACCAGGTAGCGCTCGGCGGCGGCGTCATCGTCGAGCCTCGCGTTTGCGGGTGCGACCGCCTTGGCGGGCTCCGTGACGGGATTCGGCACGGGCTCGCGCGCGGAGGTCCCCCCGCCGCAGCCTGGAGCCAGGAGCCCGCCGACCAGCGCGGCGAGGGCTCGGGTCCGCACCCGATCGAAGGCTGAAGTGCGTCGTCGCCGCAGGCTCGGGGACATCGAATGGAGGTTGCCACAAGTGGTGTCGGTCATGATACGCTCGCAATGTGGGGTTTGTGCGTAAGCTGCGGTCCATAGCGCTGCTCGCCGCCGTCGCAGGGTCGGGCCCGGCGGCTTGCCTCGCCGACCCCATGGAGCCGTGCGAGGCGTTCGAGCCCGGCGATGCCGCCGAGAACACGGTGGTGCGCGCCCACGAAGGGCCGATCGCCGCGGTCACGATGAGAGACCCATTCCTGCTGCGCAACCGCTGCGATGGGCCCCACGGTGAGTGTCGCGTCGCGCGGCTGGAGCTGCCCGAGCTGGCTCCCGGCAGCCAGGTGATGCTCACCTCCGACGGTCGCTACTTGGTCGGCATCGACCACGAGGACGGCGGCGTGTGGACGTACACGTTCGACGCGCACGGCAACCTCGAGAGCACGCAGGCGACCGTCGACGAGACCGACGGTCCCGCCCAGCTCGTGATCGGCATGCGCGACAGCAAGCTGCTGCTCGTGCGCAATCGCGAGGGCCAGCTCGCCGTGTACGAGCCGCTGCGCTACAAGGCCGATCCGATCGCGCGCGCGCTCAGCCAGAGCGAGTATCTGCGGCTGGCTGCGGTGGGCGAGCGCCACGTGGCGGTGCGAGTGGATCGCCCGGGCGGCCGGCAGAGCGTGTACGTGGTCGATGTCGAGAACGACCCCGACCGCGCACGGTCGGTGGGCACGGGCGACTTCACGAGTGTAGTGTTTGGGCCAGGCGACGCCACGCTGGTGCTCTCGGAGGGTCGCGGCGACGATGCCTCGGTGCTGGTGTTCGACGTCGCCAGCGGCACGATCATCGACGCCTTCGCGGGCGACGTGGTGAGCAGTCACGAGCGCAACGGCCACCGCGCGCTCGAGGAAGTGCCGGGGCTGCACGCGCTCTCGCCGAGCGGCGAGCAGCTGGCCTACCGCACCACCTCCGGCGCGCTCGCGGTGCGACGCGTGGGCGAGCAGAGCTCGTGTCTCGTGCGCAACACCAATCGGCTGGGCACCGGCAACGAGCCTTCGAATCGCGGCGGTGATCATGCGATCGCCGGCTTCTCCGCCGATGGGATGATCTATGCCGAGTACCGCGTGGGTGCGAGCGAGAGCTTCGTCTACGCCTACGATCCACGCCATCAGCAGATGTCGACGCTGGGTACCGAGGGCGGCGGCTGGCACCTCGCGGCCGTGCCCGGGCGGGTGACGGACGCCATGGGCGAGGTCCGGCGGCTGTGGGCGGTGGGCGTGCGACAGGGCTGGCACGCCAGCATCGGCGAGGGTGGCGTCGACGGCGAGAGCGTGGGCCGCGAGCTCACCTTCATGCCGATGGACGACGAAGGCGTGTGGGCCATCGACACCAAGGACGAGATCGTCGGGCCGCGCCGCAGCGAGCGCGCGCTCTCGGTGCGCCGGGTGGAGCCGCCCAGCTTCGCCAATGGGCGCTTGCGCTTCGATCAGGCGCCCGACGACCAGGTAGTCACCTACTTCCAGGACGACGACCCCGACAACAAGGGGCCCCTGCGGGTTCCACTGAGCGGGCGGTTGTGTCTGACCACCGGTGCGCCAGGCTCGTGGGCATATCGCTGCGGCGACTCGACCGGCAACCGGAACGCCATCACCACCAACTCGGGGACGCAGGAGCAGACCAATGATCCCAACGTGCGGCCGGAGTTCGACCCGCCGTTCCCCGATCAGGGCAGCGGTGGCGGCTCCGACGAGGTCGGAGACAAGCAGACCGGGCCCACGCGCAAGTGAGCGCACCGCGCTCACGGTCGCCATTCGCCCTCCTCTCCACGCCCCGCGCGCCTTCGCTCCGGTACTCTCCCCACCATGTCCGGTGAGGACGACGATCGCCCCCAAGTGAAGCCGCCGAGCGCCGAGCCCCTGGAGCTCCGCCGGCCGGAGCCCGGGAGCCCCAGCGCCTCGCTGTCGATGCCGCTGGTCGAGTCGGGCCTGCATCCCATCGTCGATCTGGGCGCAGCGCCGACGCTGGTGTCCGCGTCATCGATGGACGGCCAAGAGCCCGGCTGCCTCCCGCCGAGCGAGGAGGACGACGAGCCACCCGACGGCTTTGGAGGGCGCTACGCCGATCTCGGCTTGCTCGGCCGCGGTGGCATGGGCGAGGTCCGCCTGGCTCGCGATCAGTACGTGGGTCGCAAGGTCGCGCTCAAGGTGATCCGGCGTGCGCGCGCCGATCGGCCGCGCTCGCGGATCCGCTTCATGCGAGAGGCGCGAATCCAAGGCCAGCTCGAGCACCCCGCGGTCGTCCCCGTCTACGACCTCTCGCAGACCCCCGATGGTCGCTCGTACTTCACGATGAAGCGGGTCACCGGCGTCACGCTCGAGGAGGTCGTCTCCGCGCTGCGCACCAACCAACCCCACGCGGCCGAGAGCTACTCGCGGCGGCGACTGCTGGAGGCCTTCGCTCGCGTGTGTCTGGCCGTGGCCTATGTGCACGAGAGCGGCGTGCTGCACCGCGATCTCAAGCCGGCCAACGTCATGCTCGGTCGCTTCGGCGAGGTCTACCTGCTCGACTGGGGCCTCGCCAAGCTGCTCGAGGAAGACCAGGAGCCCACGGGCGGGCCCGAAGATGGGCCCGGGGACTTCGAAGGCACCACGCTCGACGACCACGACGGGCGCACCGCGGCGGGCGAGCTGATGGGCACGCCCGGCTACATGGCCCCCGAGCAGATCGACAGCGGCGGCCGGGCCCTCGATGCGCGAGCCGACGTCTATGCGCTCGGTGCAATCTTGTTCGAGCTGCTCACCTACGAGCCCCTGCACCCGCGCGGGCCGATCCAGCGCAAGATCGGCTCCACGATCCGAGGCGCCGACGCCCGCGCGCACGAGCGCTTCCCCGAGCGCGAGGTGCCGCCCGAGCTCGAGTCGATCTGCGTGCGAGCCACCGCCGACGAGCCCGAGGCCCGCTACTCCACCGCCCGCGATCTCGCCGAGGCGGTCGAGGCGTTCCTCGACGGCGACCGCGACCTCACCTTGCGGCGCGACATGGCGCAGCGCTGGGCGGCGCGGGCGGAGCGGGCGGCCAAGAAGGCGATCGAGCGCGGCGACCTCGAGGCCCGCAGTCACGCGCTCGAGCACGCGAGCCGGGCGCTGGCCCTCAACCCCAACGACGAGCTCGCCCGCGGAACGTTCGTGCGCCTGCTGCTCGAGCCACCGCCCACCATGCCCTCGGCCGCGGTGGAGAGCCTGGCCGAGGCCGATCGCGCCGCCGAGCGCGTGTCGGCCCGCGGCGGCGCGATCGGCTACACGGCGTGGCTGTGCTTCCTGCCGTTCATCCTGTGGATGGGCGTGCGCAGCTGGACCTTGCTCGCGGTCATGGTCGCGTTCGTGATCGTCGCGATCGCATGCAGCGTGGTGGCCATCAATCATCCGCGCCCAGAGGCCTGGTCGCGACCGCTCGCGTTCCTGGCCGGCATCGGTGCGCTGATGATCCTCGGTCGCCTGTGCGGCCCGCTGGTGCTCGTGCCGGGGCTCGCCGCCACCAACACCGCCGCCGTGATCGTGCACGCCCCCGCGCGTCGACGGGCGCTCTACCTCGCGGCCGCGGCCGCGGCGGTGCTGCTGCCGATGCTCGCCGAGGCGCTGGGGTGGCTGCCCGACTCATATGAATTCGTGCACGGCCAGATGCACATCGTCCCGCAGCTCACCGAGCTGCCGCGCATGGCGGCGCTCGTGTTCCTGATCTCGGCGACCGTCACCGCGATCGTGGTACCGCCGCTGCTGCTCGCCCGCACCCGCGATGGCCTGCGCGAGGCCGAGCGGCGCTTGGCCGTGCACGCCTGGCAGATGGAGCAGCTGCTGCCCCGCGCCGCACGACCGCTGGTGAGCCGCAACAGCGAGGGCGGCTGACGAGCGCGGTCCTCTAGCCGCGCACGAGCCGGGGCCAGCGCGGATGCGCGGGCGCCCGCCTCGCCGCCTCGATCGCCGACGCCAGCGCCTCGGCCACGTCGAGCGCGACCACGCCGTCCCCCGCGAGCTGCTCCCCTGCGATCCCATGCACATGAACCGCGACCTGCGCGGCGCTGAACGGATCGAGCCCGCGCGCCAGCAGTGCGCCTCCGCAGCCGGCCAGCACATCACCCGAGCCCGCGGTGGCGAGGCTCGGACCGCCGCTCACCGCCACCACCACGCCTCCCGAAGGCTCGGCCACCACGGTTCCCTCGCCCTTGAGCACCACCACCGCGCCGCTCGCCGCGGCCAGTCGCCGCGCGGCCTCGATGCGCTGCGCCTGCACCTTGGCGGCTCCCCAGCCCTCGTCGGCGGCAAGGCGCTGCAGCAGGCGCGCGGCCTCACCCGGGTGCGGCGTGATCACGCGGGGCCCCGCCGCCGCGGGCCCGCCGAGCGGCACGTGATCCAGCGCGCTCGCGTCCCACAGCGCAGGCCGAGGATCCTCGCGCCACAGCCGTGGAAGCGCGGCCTGGCTGCTCGCGTCGGTCAGCCCCGGTCCCACCACGAGCGCGTCGGCCCGCGGCAGCAGCTTCCCCGGATCGGCGTGCAGCGGCGCCGTCATCAGCTCGGGTCGTGCGCCCAGCAGCACGGTCGCCAGCGCGGGATCCGGGCTCGCCACCGTCACCAGCCCCGCTCCCCCGCGTAGCCCGCCCACTCCCGCCAGCAGCACCGCGCCCGTGGTGCCGGGGCTGCCGCCCACGATCCCCAGGTGTCCGCGCTGCCCCTTGTGCGCCGGCTCTGCAGACCCGCGCAGCCACTCCGCCACCGCCTCGGGATCGAGCAGGCGCTCGCGCTCGTCGGTGTGCGGCGCTCGTGCGAGCCCGATGTCGGCCACCACCACGCTCCCCGCGTACGCGCGTCCGGGGGTGACGTGGAGCCCGGGCTTGCTGCGAGCGAACGTCACGGTGCACGTCGCCCGCACCGCCAGCGGCCCCGCGGCGCCCGTGTCCGGATCGACCCCCGTCGGCACGTCGATCGCCACACACCGCTCGCCGCGAGCCAGCAGCCACGCCACGGCCTCGCCGATGCGTCCGCGCGGCGCTCCGCGGCTCCCGGTCCCGAGCAGCGCATCGACCCACAGGCGGCCCGCCGGGGGGTCGTGGGGCAGGCCCTCGTGCACCGTGACGCCGCAGGCCCGCGCCAGCCGCAGCTGCTCCGCGACCGCGGCCGTGTGGCGCTCGCTCACCAGCCACGCCTCGACCGTAAAGCCCCACCCGTGGAGCTGGCGCGCGACCGCGAGCCCGTCGCCGCCGTTGTTGCCCGGCCCCGCCAGCACACCGACTCCCGCGGTCGGGGACGGGCCGAGCCGCGCCGCGACCTCGTGGCTCACGCACAGCGCTGCGCGCTCCATCAGCAGCGGCGACGGAACCCCGAGCACGTCGATCGTGTAGCGATCGCTCGCGGCAGCGATCGCCGCCGTCCATAGCTCCGCCGGCGCCCGCAGGCTCATGTCGACGCCACCGCCACGGCTGCGGCCAGGCCTCCGGCGTGCGTGATGCTGATCGACATCGATCGCACCCCGCGGGCCTCGGCCACCTCGCGGGCCTTGCCGCGCAGCACGACCTGCGGCCCGTACTCGCCCGAGCGAGCCGGCACCACCTCGACATCGTGCCAGCTGATTCCGAGCGGCGCGCCCAGGGCCTTGCTGGTCGCCTCCTTCACCGCAAAGCGCCCCGCGAGCGATTCCCACGGGCGCCCCTTCTCCATGCAGTAGGCCGCCTCTTGCTCGGTGAAGATGCGCAGCAAGAAGCGATCGCCGTGACGCTCGACCGCCCGCTGCATGCGGTCGACCGGACACAGATCGAGCCCTACGCCGAGCACGCTCACGAGGGCTCCTGCTCGGCCCCGCGAGCGCCCTCGCCGGGGGCGCCGAGCTCCTCGCGCACCGCCGCCAAGATCCGCTCGATCTGGCCGGCGATCCCCGCCTCTTCCGCCGCCTCCACCATCACGCGCAGCTTGGCCTCGGTGCCCGAGTAGCGCACGAGCACACGCCCGTCCTCGCCGAGCTCGGCCTCGACCTCGCGGATCGTGCGGCTCACCTTGGGCAAGCGATCGATCGGGGTCTTCTTGGCCACGCGCACGCTCGTGGTCACCTGCGGGTAGTGAACCATCGCCGCGGCCAGCTTCGACAGCGGGCTCCCCGTGCTGCGCATGATCCCCAGCACCTGGAGCGCCGCCACCAGGCCATCGCCGGTCGTGGCGTGGTCGAGGAACACGAGGTGCCCCGACTGCTCGCCGCCCAGGTTGTAGCCGCCCACCCGCATCGCCTCGACCACGTAGCGATCGCCCACCGGCGTGCGCACGAGCCCGATGCCCACCTCTTCGAGCGCGCGCTCGAGGCCGAGGTTCGACATCACCGTGGCCACCACGGCGCCCCCCCGCAGTCGTCCGCGCAGTGCCATGTCGCGCGCGCACATGCACATGATCTGGTCGCCATCCACCACCTGGCCGCGCTCGTCGCACATCACCGCCCGGTCCGCGTCGCCATCGAGCGCGAGCCCCAGGTGCGCCCCGTGCTCGCGCACCGCCGCCTGGATCCGCTCGGGGTGCATCGCCCCATAGCCCGCGTTGATGTTGGTGCCGTCGGGCTCGCAGCCCAGCGTGACCACCTCGGCCCCCAGCTCGCGCAGCACCGTCGGCGCCACGCGATAGGCCGCTCCGTGGGCGCAGTCGACCACGATCTTGAGGCCCACCAGATCGTGCTCGGACGAGAACGCCTGCTTGACCCGAGTCAGATAGCGACCGCCGGCGTCTTCGAGGCGAAACGCCCGCCCGATCTCGGCCCCGCGCGCCCGATAGCCCTCGAGATCCGCCTCCATCAGCGCCTCGAGGTGCGCCTCGACCTCGTCGGGCAGCTTGTAGCCGTCGCCCGCGAACAGCTTGATCCCGTTGTCGGCGAAGTGATTGTGGCTCGCCGAGATCACCACCCCGGCCGACGCGCGCAGCGACTGGGTGATGTACGCGATCCCCGGGGTCGGCAGCGGCCCCACGAACGTCACGTCAGCTCCCAGCGCGCACAGCCCCGAGGCCAGCGCGCTCTCGAGTAGGTACCCCGAGAGCCGCGTGTCCTTGCCCACCACGATCGTCCCGTTGCGCCCGAAGTGAGCGGCCACCGCCATGCCCACGCGCAGCGCCGTCTCGGGAGTCATCGGCGCGGCATTGGCCTCGCCGCGAATTCCGTCGGTCCCAAAATATCGGCGAGCGCTGGCCATGGGAGCTGGATCTACCATCAGGGGGACGGAGGCGGCACGTCCAGCTCGGGGAGCGGCGGCGGCGGCTCGGGCAGGGCCACGCGCTCCAGCGTGCGATCGAGCATCAACCGCTCACGCAGCTCCTGCGGCACCGCCTCGACCCACTCGAAGCGCACCTCGGCCACCCCCCCGCCACGGCCCACGCCCTCGCCTAGGCTCACGTTCGCCTCCACGGGCGTCGCCACGCCGAGCCCATCGAGCACGCGAAAGTCGGGCACGGGCCCGCTCACTTCGACCGTGTACGAGCGCGGCACCGCCCCCGTCGGATCGAGGTCGCCCGGCACGACGGTCGCCACGCTCAGCTGCCGGGTCTCCTGGCGGGCATCGACGATCGCGCGCACGGTCACCACGGCCTGGGCGCCGGCTTCCCCGACGAGGCTCACCCCCTCGGGCGGCTGCACCAGCGCCCGGCGCCCCTCCACATCGTGATCGGCCCCGTCCACGTCGAGCGACTCCGTGGTCAGCCCCTGCACGCGGCGCACGAACGACTCTCCCCCGCGCACTCGCCAGCGCGTGGGCTCCACCTCGACCCTCACCAGCGCATAGTCGGGCGCGGGCGCCCCCTCGATCAGCGGCTCGATCCCCACCTCGCGCTCGATCACCGGGTCGAAGCGCAGGTCGACGTGATCGTACTGGATCCCCGCCAGCACGATGCCCGGGGGCATCACGATCGCCGCGCGATCGATCTCGAGCGGCCCCGGGCCGGCCCGCTCGAGGTCGAGCGTCGCCACCCCGAAGTCGTAGTCCTGCAGGCGGTTGATCCGCGTCCACGGGCCGCGGGCCTGCACCTGGATCGTCTCGGGAACCTCCGTCATCAGCACGCGGTCGGGATCCTCGACGACCTTGAGCGGCACCGTGAACACGCGGACCACCTCGTCGCGCGTGAACACGAACAAGAACGCCGCCACGAGCAAGGCGATCGCCTTGAGCCCCCAGTCGCGAAACAGGAACTCGCTCACCAGCCGCAGCGGCGAGCTGCGCTCGATCTCCTCGGCGTCGAGCCCCTTCATGCCTTCTTCGCCCCCATCCGCACCGCGCTGGTCGTCAGTCCGACCTTGCCCGTATCGAGCACCACCTTGCCCGTGTCCGAGGGCAGGCGTCCGGGGCTCGGGCGCACGTCGGATCCCTCGCCCAAGCCCGAGCGCACCCCGAGTGCGCTGCGCTCGAGATCGATGCGAGACCCCTCGGCGCGGATCTCCGCCGTCCCCAGATCGACGCGACTCTCGCCGGCCCCGGCCGCCGGCGCGGCCTCGAGGCGCGGCGCGGTCAACCACCGGGTGATGCGCGCCTCGAGCTCGGAGACCCGCAGCGCCTCCGACATGCGCCCGTGCTGGACCATCCGCAGCTCGCCGCGCTCTTCACTGACCACCAGCGCCAGCGCATCGGTCTCCTCGGTGCTTCCGATCGCGGCGCGGTGTCGCGTACCAAAGCGAAGGTCGAGCGGCTGCTCGGTCAGCGGGCAGATGATCCCCGCGCGGGCGATGCGAAACCCCTCGATCAGGATCGCTCCATCGTGCGCCGTGTTGACCGCGTGCGGCACCGCCAGCGCCACCAGCGTCTCTGCCCGCAGCGGCGCGTCGATGGCGATCCCCCGCTGCGTAGCCACCGAGAGCACGTCGATCTCGCCCTGCAAGATCACCAGCACCCCTACCCGCGCTCGCTTGAGGCGCTCGAGCCCCGCCACCAGCTCGCCCACCGCCGACTCGGCCGCCTCGCGGCGCCCCGCGGGCATCAGCCGCTGGCCCATGTAGAGCAGCGCGCGGCGTAGCTCCTTCTGGAACACCACGATGACCACCAAGATCAACGACTCGAACACGTACTTGAGCAGCGTGGCCACCGCGATGAGATCGAGCGCCTGCACCGTCCACGCGAGTACCCCGAGCGAGGCCACCGCGACCAGCACCGGCACCGCGCGCGTGCCCTTGGCCAGGCGCAGCAAGCCGTACGCGATGATGAACAGCAGGAAGAAGTCCAGCGCGTCGCGCCACGTGAGCGCAGAGATGAGCTCGGTGGGACTCAATGCAGCACCCCCCGGGTCGCCGGCCCCTCGGCGAGCGTCTCGAACGCCCGCCGGATCGAGCTGGCCACGGCCAGCGCCTGCACCGTCGCCCCCACGTCGTGCACCCGCAGGACGCTCGCGCCGCGCTCCACCGCGACCAAGGCCGCCGCCAGGCTGCCCGCGAGTCGATCGCCCACGTACCCCCCGGTGATCGCGGCCAAGAAGCTCTTGCGACTGGCGCCGATGAGCACCGGGCAGCGCGTGGCCGCGCGCAGCCACCCCGACGCCGCCACCAGGGCCGCGCTCTGCTCCGCCGTCTTGCCAAAGCCCACCCCGGGGTCGACCACGATCCGCGGGCGCTCGACCCCCGCCGCGATCGCCAGCTCCACGCGCGCGGCCAGCTCTTCGGTGACCTCGCCGAGCACGTGGGCGAAGCGGATCTCGCGTTGCATCGTGCGGGGCTCGCCACGGAGGTGCCCGATGACCAGTCCCGCGTGCTCGCGCGCGACCAAGCCGGCCATCTCCGGATCTTCGAGCCCGCTCACGTCGTTGACGATGCTCGCGCCCGCATCGATCGCCGCGGCCGCGACCGAGGCCCGTCGCGTGTCGATGCTGATCGGCACGTCATCGAACGCTCGCTCGGCCCGCAGCGCCGCGATGAGCGGGACCACCCGCGCCCGCTCCTCGCCCGGATCCACCGCGGCCGCCCCCGGCCGCGTCGACTCGCCCCCGACATCGAGGATCTCGGCGCCGTGGGCCACGCAGACGCGCGCGTGCTCCAGCGCCGCCTCGATGCGGGTCGTGACGCCGTCGTGCAGTCTCCCGCCGTCGAAGAACGAGTCGGGCGTCGCGTTGACGATCGCCATCACGAGCGGGCGCTCCAGACCGAGCACCCCTCGCGCGTGCACCCACGCGGACGGGATAAAGCTCGGCGCCTCGGCATCCGTCATCGCGGCCCATGGTAGCGCCGCGCGGGCAACCGCTCACGTGCCTCCTGGCGCAAACTCCGCGGCCCCTCCGCGAGCACGCAGGAACCCCGCGAGATCAGGCCCCCGACCGCCGCTGCGCCGGGTTGCGGCCAAACTGGCGGGCATCGATCCCGTAGCGCCGCAGCAGCTTGTGCAGGTACTTGCGGTCCATGTCCGCTTCGCGGGCCGCCCGCGAGATGTTGCCCTCGGCCCGCTGCAGCAGCCACTGCAGGTAGGTCTCCTCGAACAGCTCGATCGCCCGCTCCTTCTGCTCGCGGAAGGTCAGCGTGGGATCGAACTCGACCGGCTCCCCCGGACCGCTCGCGCGCCGCCCGGTGGCGATGAGATCGATGACCCCGTCGGGCGAGAGGTAGGCGCTGCGCTCGACCACGTTGCGAAGCTCGCGGACGTTGCCCGGCCACTCGTAGCCGACCAGCCGCGCCATCGCCTCCGGTCCGGGGGGCTTCCACATGCCAGGAGGCAGCCGCCGCGAGAAGTGCTCGATGAGCACCGGAATGTCCTCGCGACGCTCGCGCAGCGGGGGCAGCGTGGCGCTCACGACCGCCAGGCGAAAGTACAGGTCCTCGCGGAACTCGCCGGCCTCGACCTGGTCGCGCAGCTGCCGATCCGTGGCCGCGATCACACGGATGTCGACGGTGATCTCTTCGGTCCCGCCCACGCGCCGCAGCCGGCGGTTCTCGATCACCCGCAGCAGCTTGGGCTGGAGGTCCTTGGGCATCTCGCCGATCTCGTCGAGGAAGACCGTGCCCGTGTCCGCGAGCTCGAACGCACCGGGCCGCGTCTCGCCGCCCTCCTCGCGCCCGAACAGCTCGCCCTCGATGAGCTCGGGCGCCACCGCGCCACAGTCCACGACCACGAACGGACCGCTCGCGCGCGCCGACAGCTGGTGCACGGCTCGCGCGGCGAGGTCCTTGCCGGTGCCCGTCTCGCCGTCGAGCAAGATCGTGACGTCGGTGGAGGCCACGCGCTCGAGCACGCCGAAGATCTTGCGCATCGCGAGGCTGCGGCCGAGCACCTCGCCGAAGCGCTCTTGATCGCTGGGCAGGATCTCGGCCCGAGCATCGCGGGGCAGGAAGCGCAGCTGCACCTTGCCCACGCCGAGCACGTCGCCCGGCTTGAGGAACGCGTCGGTGAAGCGCGCGTTGCCGATGAAGCTGCCGTTGGTCGAGCCGCGATCGAGCACGCGGTAGGTGTCGCCCTCGCGCCGGATCTCCACGTGCTGGCGACTCACCGACTCGTCGGGCAGCACCACATCGCACTGCCTCGACTTTCCGATCACGACCCGCTCGCTCTGCACCTCGATCTCGCGCCCGCGGAGCTCACCGCTCAGCACCTGGAGGCGGTAGCCCTGGTGGCGGACCTGGAGCGCCTCTGGTTGAAGCTGCGTCGAGTCTCCGAAATCACTCACGGCCTTCACGCTACCAGCGCTCGCTTCCCGCCAAAAGCAGCGCGCGGCCGCGAGGGCCCACAAACGCACGACAGGGACGCCCTTGCGGGGGTCCCTGTCGCTCGTTGCCCCCAAGAGGGGCGCGATGTAGCGCGCTTTGGCGCGCGCTCAGATATAGAAATCGACGACCACGGAGCCGCGCTCGCGGGGCTTGCCCGCTTGCTCGGCCTCGGGAAGCGGCTGCGCGCGCTCGAACGCCGGCTGATGGAGCGGAAGCTCCAGACGGGGCGCCTCCACGGGGCGAGGCATTTGACGCGGGCGGGTGGGACGCTCGGTGATCCAGTTTGCTGGCATACGTGGTCCTCGTGGTTGGCTGGGACGCAGCTCGACGGGCTCCTGTTCGATGGCCGCGTCGCCCATGAGGGAGTACGCGGCAGGCAGGGCACTTGGCTCGACGAACGAAGAGAAGCTCGCGGGAAAGGCTGATTTTTCCGCGAGCTGCCCCACCATGTCGATTTTTCGTCGGATCGGAGGCCGCGAAGTCGAGGACTCCGGTCTCAGCAGGGGTACGTCTCGCCCTGTAACCACTGGGATCAGCGTACCGCCAACGTCGTCCGGCGCAAGGAGTCCAACATATCACACATACGTACGTGTGGGCCGCCGCCACGCAGTGTGCGCGCTGGCCTTAGAACTCCACGACCACCCAGCGGTCGCCCTCCCGCTCGAGACGGGCGACGTGTCCTTGGCCAAGATCGAGCGCTGCCTCGTCTGCATCGGCAGCAATCGGGTCCGCGAGGTGAGCGGCGAGACGATCTCGCGCGGCGCGGAGGGCACTCCCCTGCTCGCCCTCCGTCCACGCCACGCGGAGATCGGCCTCGGAAAGGCCGAGTCGATAGCGGCGCGGCGCGAGCTTCAACAACACATCCCAACGCTCGGCGCGGGTGGCTCGGACCAGCGCGCGCAGAGCCTGCCGGGGCGTGCGCTGGGCATACACGTCGGTGGGATCCTCGGAGAAGCGCCAGCCCTCGTCGGTCCACACCGTGCCCACCGGCTGCTCGGCACCGAGGAACACGACCGCCTCCGGCCGCACCCGCTCCGGCTTCTCGAGCGCCTTGGTCCAGCTGCGTCGCGCGGTACCGGTCAGCATCGCTTCGGCGTCGACGTGCCCGCGGGCGCCCGTCACCACGTGGCCGCGGATCTGCTCGGCATCGTTGCGTGCCACTGCGCGCGACAGCTCGTGGGAGGCGTGCTTGAGCGAGCGGACCTGCCGAGGTGCACACGCCCCCGCGCCAAGCGGTAGCGCGAGCAGCAGCAGCACGATCCCCGGGCGGATCACGCTTCGCCCTTGTCCTTGGCCTGGATGACCGCGGTGATCGTGGCGCTGCTCTTGACCTGTGCGCCCACGCGGACCTCGCCCGAGAACTTGCCCACGCGACCGAGGCGGAGCGCCTTCACATGGATCTCGAGTCGCTCGCCCGGCACCACGGGGGCGCGGAAGCGGGCCGACTCGATGCCCATGAAGAAGCAGTGATGGAGGTTGGCGTCGAAGTGACCGGCGAGGTGGGCCAGCACGACCGCGGCCTGGGCCATGGCCTCCACCTGCACCACGCCGGGCACGATCGGATTGCCGGGGAAGTGCCCCTGCAAGATCGGGTCGCTCATCGAGACCATCTTGATGGCCACGATCGTGGGGCCGCCCTCCGCCTCGCCGTCGAAGGCCTCGACGCCATCGACGAACAGGAACGGGAAGCGGTGGGGCAGGATCTTCTGGATCTGTACGGCGTCGAGCATGGCGCGAGGGCGAGCGAGGATAGCAGCCTCCTCCCGCCCCGCGCGACCACCCTCACTTGGGGTGCTTGGCGTCGTAGCGCTGGACCACGTCGGTCGTGATGTCGAGCCCGTCCTTGGTGTACAGCACGGTCATCGGGTCGCGCACGAGCACGAGGTCGAGGCCCTTCTCCTTGGCGAGATCGGCGACGATCGCCTGGGCATTGGCGTACATGCTCTCGAGCAGCTTGTTGTGCTGCTCGGACAGCTCCGACTCGAGGGCCATGAGCATGTTCTGCAGCTCGAACGACTCGCGCTGGAGCTTCTCCTGCGCCGCCGCGAGCTCCTGCCCCTTGAGGCCGCCGAGCTTGCTGGCCTCGGCCTCGAGGGCGGCCCGCTTCTTGTCGAACTTGGCCTGCTTGGTCTTGCTGCTCTTCTCGAGCTTGTCGCGAGCGGCCTTGCCGGCCTTGGTCTCGTTGAGCACCCGCTGCATGTCGACCATGGCCAGCTTCTTGAGCTTGGGCACCTCGGCGGCGGCGGGCCCCGCGGTGAGGCCAATGCCGAGGCCGGCGCCGAGCGGCGCGGCGGCGAGCATCAACCCGGCCAGCCAGGTCCGAGCCAGCGGGGTACGAAGGAAACGATGGGGCTTGAACATCGGGGCGCTCACTTGTGGTCCTTGTCGTAGCGGACGATGACGCGGTTGGTGAGATCGAGCTTGGGGTCGGCCCACAGCACGGTCATCTCGGAGCGAACCAGCACGACCTGGATCTTCTCTTCCAGGGCGATCTGCTCCACGATCTCCGACACCCGGGTGTAGATCTGCTCGGTGAGGAGGCCTTCCTTCTCCATCACCTCTTGCTGAAGCTCCTCGCCGAGCTGCTCGAGCTCGGCTTGGCTGCGCATCAGCTCCTCTTGGCGCTTCATCAGCTCGGCCTCGGAGAGCATGGGCGCCTTGGCCTGGAGGTCGGCGAGGCGCTTCTGAAGGTCCTTGGCCTTGCGCTCGATGCGGGCCTGGCCCTTGGCGAAGGTGTCCTCGAGGTCCTTCTTGGCGCGGCGACCTTCCTTGGTCTCCATGATGCAGCGCTGGACGTCGACCAGAGCGATGCGCTCGAGGACTTCGACGTCGGCGGCCATGGCCGATGCGGGGGGCGACGCGACCGCCGACAGGGCGAGGGCGCTCAATGCGAAGGTGAGCAATCGGGGCATGGCGGCGGGAACCTTATCGGCGACCCTCATGGGCGGCAAGCGAGGCGACAGACGGCGTGCGCGCGGGGGCGATTCAGGCCTCAGGGCGCCGGTGTGACGCCGCATGCAACGCCCCTCGCCGGCCCCGCTTGCACCGCGAGCCGGCTGGCTCCAGCCTCACCCGCCGAGATCGAGCGGCAGGACCTAGGTCCCCGCTCGGGCCCTAGAACGAGTTGCCGATGGAGAACTCGAACACGACGGGGTCCTCGCCGCGCCGCAGCAGCTGCGTCGGGCGCTGACGATCGAGCGGGATCCCCCACTCGAAGCGGAGCGGCCCGATCGGCGACTGCCAACGGAAGCCGAAGCCCACCGAGTAGCGCAGGTTCTTGAGCCCCCAGCGCCCGCACGGATCGCTCTTGGGCAACAGCTCCGGGTTGGGCTCGGCGCAGTAGAGGGGCTCGGTGTTGAAGGCGTTGCCCATGTCGTAGAAGATCACGCCCTTGATGTTGGCGGGCGGGATCATCATGAACTCGAGCTCGGCGTTGAGCGACGTGAGCAGGTTGCCACCGATACCGTAGGGGAACAGTGCCGCGGTGGGATCGGGCGAGCTG
This sequence comes from Nannocystaceae bacterium, assembly GCA_041600735.1. Taxonomy (GTDB): domain Bacteria; phylum Myxococcota_A; class Polyangia; order Nannocystales; family Nannocystaceae; genus Paraliomyxa. The sequence continues at coordinate 13,973 of JBFIJN010000042.1, read as the reverse complement.
GCCACGAGGATCCGCGGTCCGAGCGATCGCAGCGGGAACCCGCGGATCTGCCCGTCGCCGTAGATGCCGCCGGGGAAGTAGCGCTCGAAGATCGGCACGCCCTGCGGCAGCCCGTTGTGGACGTAGCCGATCTGCAGGCGGGTCTTGAACACGAGCCACGCGCGGAACGCCTGCTTGCTCTTGATCACCGGGAAGTAGAAGCGCGAGTCGAGCAGGTAGCGGTTGTACTCGTTCTGCGAGCCCCAGTAGCGGCTGGCGAACTCGGTGTTCAGCTGGTGGAACATCCCCTGGGTGGGGAACAGGAAGTTGTCGCGCGTGTCGTACTGCAGCCGCGCGGTGATGGCCGAGGTGAGGCCATTGGAGAACAGGTTGTTGATGAGCGCCGACTGGGGAATCGAGACCAGCGAGCCCGGCGAGAACACCCCGCCCACGCTACCGGGCAGGCCAAAGCCCACCGTGACGTACTCGAGGTTGTAGCCGAGGAACACCGTCAGGTTGCGCAGGATCGGATAGCCCCAGCTCACGCGAAAGCCGGTGGAGGTGCGCGAGAAGCTGGGGAAGATGTTCTGCGAGTTGAAGACGTTGAAGACGAAGTTCCACTTGCTGTCGAGGAAGTAGCGCGTGAAGTACGAGAAGTTGAACAGGCGCCGCAGGCTCGACAGCTGCGCGACCACCGAGACGGTGGCTCCGCGGCCCAGGAAGTTGTCGTACTGAACCTGCGCCTGGAGCACGAAGTTCTCGATGGTGGAGAAGCCAGCGCCGATCTGGAACGTGCCCGTGAGCTGCTCGGTGACCTCGACGTTGAGCACGATCTTGTCGTCGGCCGAGCCCCGCGAGCTGGAGATGTTGGCGGCCGAGAAGTAGCCCAGGCGCAGCACGCGGTACTGCGACTCTTCCTTGCCGCTCTCGGAGTAGAGGTCGCCCTCGGACATCAGCAGCTCGCGACGGATCACCTTGTCGGCGGTCTTCTCGTTGCCGGTGATCTCGATGCGCTCGATGTAGACGAGCGGGCCCTTCTGCACCTCGAGCATCATGTAGAGCTCGAGCTTCTCCTTGTCCTGGCGCGAGTTGCTGATGACGTTGACGTTGGCGTAGCCGGCGTCCTTGTAGCGCAGCTCGATGTCCTCGCGGATCTGCTGGACCTTGCCGAGCGAGGCCACGTCGCCCTTCTTGAGCACGGGGTCGATCGACTCGGAGAGCACCTCGGCGGAGAACAGCTCCTTCTCGCCGGGCACGAGCACCTCGCGCGCCGTGATCTCGCCAATGGTGTACTGCGGGCCCTCGTCGACCGGGATCGTGAGGTACACGAAGCGACGATCGGCGGAGAGCGAGAGCTCGGGATCCTTGGGGCTGGCGTCGAGGTAGCCGCGGTCGCCGTAGAACGAGCGCAGGAACTGGAAGTCGGTCTGGAACGCCTCGCGGTTGAACACGCCGCCGGCGCGCTTGGGGAACGCGACGCTCAGGTAGCCGCCGACCCGCGTACCCACGTTCTTGCGCAGCTCGCGATCCGTGAAGGCGGTGTTGCCCACGAAGCTGATGCCGCGAACGATCACCTCGGTGGACTCGGTGATGACGATGGCCAGATCGACCTTGCCGGGCTCGTCGGTCACGGGCCGCAGCTCGTAGGACACGTCGGCGAGGAACAGCCCCGACTCGGTGTAGAGCGCCTTCACCTTCTCGACGTTGTCCTTGACCTTGCCGAGATCGAGGACCTCGTTCTTCTCGAGGTCGAGGACTTCGTTGATGTCGTCGAGCTTTACCTTGTCGTTGCCCTCGACCACGATCTTGCGGATCGTGGGGCGCTCGGTCACGACGTAGGTGAGCAGCACGCCGCGGGTGGTGAGCTCGCCCTCGACGCGGACGTCTTCGAAGTAACCGAGGCTCCACAGCCGCCGCAGGTCGGAGGCGAGCCGCGCGCGAGTGACGAGCTCGCCGACCGAGCTCTCGAGCTCGAGCAGCATGGCCTCGGACTCGACGCGGCGGTTGCCCTCGAAGCGGATCTCGACGATGGGCTGGCCGAACACCTCGCCGGGGACCTCGGCCAGCATGAGGAACGGGCGCAGCTGCGGCCCGTGCAGCATGATCGAGGGGCCGCTCGCGCCCACGCCGGCGTGTGCCGTGGCGGGCCCGGCGAGCAGCGCGAGCACGACCCACAGGCAGCCGAGCCAGCGGCAGATCCGGGCGGGAATCGGACCCCACGCTGGGGCCGCGGCTCCTCGCAGGCTAGCGCGCGGCGGCTTCGGCCTCACGGGCGCGTGCATCGTCCTCCCTGGCTCGATCCCCGGTGGTATCGCCGATGAGGTGCCCGTCGGCCATGCGGATGACCCGCGGGAAGCTGTGCGCCAGGTCGAGGTTGTGGGTGACCACCAACATCGTGATGCCGTGCTCCTCGTTGAGGCGGAACATCAGCGAGTGGACCTCGTCGCTGGTACGGGTGTCGAGATTGCCGGTGGGCTCGTCGGCGAGCAGGAGCTTGGGGCGCATGACCAGCGCGCGGGCGATCGCCACGCGCTGCTGCTCGCCGCCGGAGAGCTCGCCCGGCCGGTGACGCACGCGGTGCGACATGCCCACGGCGTCGAGCATCTCCTGGGCGCGGGTGCGGGCTTCCTTCTGCGGCACGCGCCCGATCATGGCCGGCATCATCACGTTCTCGAGCGCCGAGAACTCGGGCAGCAGGTGATGGAACTGGAACACGAAGCCGATCGACTCGTTGCGAAAGCGGGCGAGCTGCGGGGGTGGCAGCTGCACGATGTCGACGCCGTCGAACAGGATCTCGCCGTCGGTGGGCAGGTCGAGGGTGCCCAGGCAGTGGAGCAAGGTGGACTTGCCCGCCCCCGAGGCGCCGATGATCGCCACCATCTCGCCGCGCAGCAGATCGAGGTCGATGTCCTCGAGCACGCGTAGGACCCGGGCCCCCTGGGAGAACTCCTTGGTCATCTCCCGCACCTGTACGAGGACAGGCGCCGCTGCGGCGGTTTGGCCCATGGGCGGCAGACCCTAGAATGGGCGCTTGGGGGTGTCAACGCGGCTGAAGCGGCGATGGGATGGAACCCTCCGCCCCGCGGGGGATCGTTGCGGGCCCCGTTGGCGAGGCCCCATCAGTCCGCCTGGCGCAGCCCATCCACCGGGCGCAGGCGGGAGGCCACCAGCGCGGGGTAGAGGCTGGAGAAGCACACGATCACGAGCGCGGCGAGGCCCACGAGCGCGACCTCGGCCGGGTTGACGACCACGGGTAGCTTCTCGATGTAGTAGACGTTCTCGTTGAGCGGCAGGCCGAAGCGGTCGAGCGCCCAGCACAGCCCCAGGCCCAGGCCGATCCCGGTGAAGCTGCCGAGGATGCCAACGCACAGGCCCTCGGCGATGAACACCCGCAGGATCCCGGCGTCGCGGGTCCCCATCGCCTTGAGGATCGCGATCTCCTTGGCCTTCTCCATCACGCTCATGAGGTTGGAGGCGAGGATCCCGAACGAGGCGACCAGCACCACGAACAAGAGCGCGATGAACATCGCGACCTTCTCGAGGAACATGGCCGAGAACAGGTTGCGGTTGAGGTCGCGCCAGTCCTCGACGATGAGCTCTTGGTCGCGACCCGCGGCGGTGACCGCAGCCATGACCGCGGCCTTGCCCGCATCGACGGCATCGACGTCGTGGAGCTTGACCTCGACGCCGGTGACGCGATCGCCCACGAGCAGGAACTTCTGCACGGTGGCGAGCGGGGCGTAGACGTTCTTGCGGTCGTACTCGTACATGCCCGAGAAGAACACCCCGGCGACCTTGGTCCACAGCTGGCCGGGGATCCGTCCGGCGGGGGTGAGCCGACCCACGGGGGTGATGAGCTGGATCTGCGCGCCAACGCTGACCGACAGCTCCATCGACAGCTCGCGACCGACGAGCACGGGCTCGAGCACGACGCTGTCGTCATCGACGATGTGATCGGGACCGAACGGATCGAGCTCGCCGTCGGGCTCGCGCCGCGCGGGGTCGTCGGGCTCGGTCTCTTCGGGGGTCTCTTCGTCGGGAGTCGCGCGCGGAGGCAGCACGCCCGCCTCGCGGAGGCGGCGGATCTCGAGCTCGGGATCCTCCCAGCCATCGTCACCCTCGCCTTCGTCGTCGATCGCCTCGCGCTCCTCGGGGCCGAAGCCGGCGGGCGGGGGCGGCAGCGAGCCGAGCGTGCGCAGCCGCGGGATCTCGACCGCGGGGTCTTCCCAGCCGTCGTCGCCCGCTTCTTCTTCGGGGGCGGCAACGGGGATCGGGCCCTTGCGCATGGCGGGTAGCGCCGCGAGCGGATCGGTCTTGCCGACCGCCTTGGCGTCGGGCTCGCCCTTGCCCTTGGACCCGGACTTGGCGAGGTGACGCAGGCGCCACGGCTTGTCGTCGAGCAGGGCGAGCGGATCGGGATCGGGGATCGACGCGGGATCGTCGAGGAAGGCGTAGTCGCCCTCGCGCACGAGCGAAGGGAGATTGGTGACCGTGGTGTGGCGCTGGGGAATGATGCCCGCCAAGATCGCGCCCTGGCGGTTGAGACCGCTGCGCACCATGATCTCGCCCTCGAGGTAGGGGCTGGCCCCGGCGATCTCGGGCGCGGCCGCGATCGCGTCGACGAGCGGCAGATAGTTCTCGAACGGGCGCCCGTCCTCCCGCGCCACGCGAATGTGGGCCTTTTGGTTGAGGATCTTGTCGCGAAGATCGCCCTCGAGCCCGCTCATCAGGCTGAGCACCACCACCAGCGCCATGCAGCCGAGCAGCACGGACATGGTGATGATCGTGGGCAGCAGGTTGAAGAAGAACGAGAGCAGGCCGAACACCAGCGCCATCAGCCCGATGACCAGCGTGAGCCCCCCGAACGCGCCGTAGTAGCGCTGCATTGGGGTCGGCCCGAGATCGGTGCCGGGGACCTCGTAGCCGCCGCCCATGACCTCGGGGCCCACGCCGGGATCGAGGGTGCCGGCGTACCAGGCCATGCCCATGCCCACGAGCATCAGGTAGACCGCGCCGACGATGAGCGGCATGACCCAGACCGGGCGCTCGTCACCCATCCGCAGGTGTCGCCAGGCGATGATCCAGTCTAGGCGGGTGAACAACCAGGCGCTCATGCGAGGTCCATTTCGTCTTCGACGGCCATGGGGGCGCCGGCCTTGCCCTTCGCCAGCAAGAACGCCTCGATGAACTCGAGCAGATCGCCGTCGAGCACCGCGTTCACGTTGCCGACCTTGAGCCCGGTGCGGTGGTCGTTGACCTGCTGGTAGGGCTGCAGCACGTACGAGCGGATCTGCGAGCCCCACTCGATGGCCTTCTTCTCGCCCTGGAGCGCATCGATCTTGGCCTGGCGCTTGGCTTCCTCGACGACCCACAGGCGCGCCCGAAGCATGCGCATCGCGGTCTCGCGGTTCTTGTGCTGCGAGCGCTCGGCCTGGCACGCGGCCACGATCCCGGTGGGCAGGTGGGTGAGGCGCACGGCGGAGTCGGTCTTGTTGACGTGCTGCCCGCCCTTGCCCGAGGCACGGTAGGTGTCCTCGCGCAGATCGACGTCGCGGATCTCGACCTCGATCGGCTCGTCGCCGAGGTCGGGCATGACCATCACGCTCACGAAGCTGGTCTGGCGCCGCGCGGCCGCGTCGAACGGGGAGATGCGTACCAGGCGGTGTACGCCGATCTCGGAGCGCAGGTAGCCGTAGGCATACTCGCCCTCGATCTCGAGCTCGGCGCTGCGGATCCCGGCTTGCTCGGCCTCTTGGACGTCGAGCACGGTGACCTTCTGGCCCATGCGCTCGCCCCAGCGGCAGTACATGCGCAGCAGCATCTCGGCCCAGTCTTGCGAGTCGACGCCGCCGGCCCCGGCGTTGATGCTGAGGATCGCGCTCTTGGCATCGTTGGGGCCCGAGAGCATGCGACGGAACTCGAGCTTGGCCATGAGCTCGTCGGCGCGCTGCAGCTGCGCCCACGCCTCGTGCACGCTGTCGTCGTCGTTCTCTTCGCGGGCCAGCTCGTAGAGATCACGACCTTCGTCGAGCATCGAAGAGGCGTCGTCGATGGTCTCGAGCAGCTTCTTGATCGTGGCCTGCTCGCGCGTCACCGCCTGGGCGTTGGCGGTGTTGGCCCAGAACTCTGGGTCGGCGGTCTGCGTGTCGAGCTCCTCGAGCTTCTCGCGGTGTTGATCGTAGTCAAAGATGCCTCCGCAATTCGCCGATGCGCGCGGTGAGGTCGGCGATGCGATCGACGACCTTGGCGTGCTCGGGCAGGAGACTGGCGACGGCGGTGGGGCTCGGCTCGGACATGGCGCTTAGACCTCGATGAGACGGAGCTGACGGGGCGACGGCTCGCGCGTGACGGGCACCGGATAATTACCGGTGAAGCAGGCGTCGCAATAGGACTGCTCGGCATTCGCCCGCACGGCCCGGCGGAGGCCCTCGGGGCTGAGGTAGCCGAGCGAGTCGGCCTCGATGGCCGCGCGGATCTGCTCGACGGACTGGGTGGACGCGGCGAGCTCGGCGCGGGTGGGCGTGTCGATCCCGTAGTAGCAGGACCCGGTCACGGGCGGCGAGGAGATGCGCACGTGGACCTCGCGCGCGCCGGCCTGACGGATGAGCCGGACGATCTTGCGCGAGGTGGTGCCGCGCACGAGCGAGTCGTCGACGACCACCACGCGCTTGCCCTGCAGGAGGCCAGGCACGGCGTTGAGCTTGAGCCGCACGCCGAAGTGGCGGATGGAATCGGAGGGCTCGATGAACGTGCGCCCCACGTAGTGATTGCGGATGAGGCCCATCTCGAACGGGATCCCGCTGCGCCGGGCGTAGCCGAGCGCCGCGACGACGCCGGAGTCGGGCACGGGGATCACGGCGTCGGCATCCACCGGGTACTCGTCGGCGAGCACCTCGCCCATCGCGACGCGAGCCTCGTAGACCGACTGGCTGTCGATCACCGAGTCGGGGCGGGCGAAGTAGACGTGCTCGAACACGCACAGGCGCCGCGAGGTGGTGGGCATGCGCCGCGAGGTGAGGCCGTGCTCGTCGATCACGAGGATCTCGCCCGGCTCGATGTCGCGCACGCGCTTGGCTTCGATGAGGTCGAAGGCGCAGGTCTCGGAGGCCACCACCCAGCCGCCCGGCAGCAGGCCCGGCCCCTCGCCGTAGCCCTCGAGGCGGCCGAGCACGAGCGGACGAAAGCCGTGCGCGTCGCGAACCGCGATCAGCATGTCGCCGCTGGTGAGCACGAGGCTGTAGGCGCCTCGCACCTGGCTGAGGGCGTCGACGAGCTTGCCCACGAATTCGTGGGCCTTGCTGCGCGCCATCAGCTGGAGGATGACCTCGGTGTCGCTCTCGGAGGAGAAGATGGCCCCCTCCCCTTCGAGCTCGGTGCGCAGCTGCTGCTCGTTGACGAGGTTGCCGTTGTGGGCGACGGCGATGGTGCCCACCTTGCTGTGCGCCCACAGCGGCTGGATGTTCTTGGCGATCGATCCGCCCGAGGTGGTGTAGCGGACGTGACCGATCGCGATGTCACCGGGGAGTTGGGCCAGCGCCTCGCGCGTGAAGATCTTGCGGACCTGCCCCATGGCCCGTACCGCATGGAGGATGCCGTTCTCGTTGGAGACGACCCCCGCGGACTCCTGCCCGCGGTGTTGGAGCGCATGAAGCCCGAGGTAGCTGAGGTTGGCCGCCTCGGGATGCCGCCAGATGCCGAAGACGCCGCACATGGGATCCGCCGAAGACGGTGGTTGCTAGCACAGTTCGCGAGGGGGTGCTGAGGCCCGAGCCCGGGGGCCGGCCGCACCGGAGCCCGCGGCGGTGGCTAGACCAGCAGCTTGGCGACCGTCTGTAGCGCCGTGAGCGCAAACGCGGCCCACAGCACCGTGCGTCGCCGATCGAACTCGAGGCCATCGACGAGGCGCCCGGTGAGCGAGAGCAGGATCGCGTTGACCAGGGCCTGCACCACGAACACGCCGAGGGGGCCGGTGAGCACGATGGGCAGCAAGAACACGAGCGTGAGCAAGGCGAGCAACAGCTTGCCGAGCACGGCGGAGAGGATCCCGCACACGAGCCCCGCCTTGAGCGCGGTGCCCATGCCGCGCACTCGGAACCCGCGGATCATGGCGGGGAGCAGCAGCAGGCCGAGGGCAAAGCCGAGAATGGAGGCGATGAACGAACCCATGGTGGAGACTCCTGGCCGGAAGGGTGAACGTGAGCGAGGCAGGGGGCGGTGCGCCTTGCGCCACGCCCGTGGTTCGGACTATGCACTCTAGCGCATCATGAGCAAGCTTCTGCCCGCGTGGTTGGGAATGTCGTTCGCGCTGCTGTCGCTGCCCGGGTGCCGCGTCGTGTCGGCAGACGTGTCGGTGGAGGGCGTGCCGCAGGCGTGCTGCGCGAGCGCGGATCCGAAGCTTCAGTCGTTCAAGGGCTGCCGGCTGCTCCAGCGCGGTCAGTGCAAGAGCGGCGCGGACGAGAAGTTCTGGATGCGCGGCGACATCGCGTGCGGCCCGGTCGACGAGGCACAGTGCGAGGGCGGGCGCTGCTGCAACTACCGGCCGCAGTACGATCCGAACCTGAGCGAGCCGATCGAGAACTGGGCGCCGCCGGGCTTCGATGAGCCGACCAACAACGTGACGGATCCGAACGCCAAGCCGCAGCACGATCTGCCGGAGCCGGGGGCGAAGAAGGCGGAGCCGAAGGCGGAGCCCGAGGCGGCGGAGCCGAAGGCAGAGCCCGAGGCGCCGGTGAGTGAGGTCGCGGAGCCCGCGGTGCCCGCGGGTGAGGCTGCTCGATAGTAAATAGTAATAAGAGGATGCGCGCGAGGGTGCCGTCCTCGCGGCGCGTGCGCGACGCGGCTCGGTGTATGTTGGGGACCGTGGTCGCAGCGCTTCCCATCGGCGCGATGAGCTACGCGGAGTACCTCGCGTTCGAGCGCGACGCGTCCAGCAAGCACGAGTACGTCGACGGTGAGGTCTACGCGATGGCCGGCGGCTCCCCCGAGCACGCTCGCCTCGCCGCTCGGCTGATGATGCTGCTGCTGCAGGCGCTCGCCGACCGCCCCTGCGAGGCGTTCAGCTCCGATCTCCGCTCGTGGCGGGCTTCGCTGCGCAGGCGCTCCACCAAGCCGTCGTCCACCGCGAGCCCCACCTTGGCCGCGGGCTCGCAGATCACCTGCTCGATCGCTCCGTCTTGAAGGCTGCGCACGAAGATCCCGTGCGGCCCGCCGCCCAAGGCCAGATCCTCGAGCGTCTGCCCGCCCGCGACGTCGACCAGCAGCTGGCCGCCCACGTCGAGCGCGTCGATCCGCAGCGTAGCCACCACGGCCGTGCCGTCGCCATCCACCGCGAGCCGCCACAGCTGCTGCAGATATCCGAGCGCGGCCTCGTGGTCCCCTGCCCCGCCGATCACCTGCTCGAGCTGATCGACCACGACGAGCCGCCGCCGCGCGTCGAGCTGCCCGAGCCGCTGCTCGAGCTGCTCGGGCGAGGCATCGGCCGGGCGGGTGAGCACGGGCACCCAGCCGCCGGCAGCGACCATGGCCGGGACGACGCCCGCCTTGGCCAGCGACGACTTGCCCACGCCCGACGACCCCACGAGCAGCAGCAATCGCGGCAGTCGAGCGCGCGCGAGCTGATCCAGGCGCTCCACGATCCCTTCGATCTCCGGGTCGCGCCCCACGTAGAACCGCTCGTGCTCGGGCTCGAACGCGGCGAGGCCTCGGTATGGCCGGATCACCAGCGGCCGCGTGTCGTCGCCATCGTCGGCCCGCGCATAGAGCCGCAGCCCCATGCGGGCCCCCAGGCCGTCGTTCCCGCGCAGCCACCGGTTCACCCGCCCGAGCGCGACCTCGAGCGAGGCCGGCGGGGTCCGAGCGTCGCCGAGCAGCTCGCCGAGCAGCTTGGCCGGGAGCCCCGGCAGCGCGTCGGCAACCAACGGCACGCGCGGCACAACGACGGCCGCCACGCCGCGGCGGTGCAGCGCCAGCGCAGCGTCGACGAGCGCCACGCCCACGTCCTGCGGCACCCCTTGCTCCGCGATCGGCAGCACCACCACCAGGCGCAGCTGCGGGGCGAACGGCTCGAGCGTGGCGGCGAGCTCCTCGGCCTTCACCACCACCGACGCACCCGCGGCGTCGCACAGCACCAGCCCGCCCTCGCGTACGCGACACACGAGCAGCAACACGGCCGCGCCGGGCCGCTCACCGCTCCGCTCGAGCGCGTCGTGTAGCCGCGCGCGCGTGACCCCGGGCAGGTGATCGAGCTTCGGATCGAAGACGCCGCGTCGATCGAGCACGGGGTCGCTCCCCCCGCCGGGCCGCTCGCGCTCGGCGACGTGATGCAGCCCCGCCCGGCACGCCTGCTGGACCGCGGCGAGCATCTCGGCCTCGACCGCCCCGGCCGTGGCGAGCACGATCCTCCCGCCCTCCGGCCGCGGGCTCGGCTCCTCGGGCACGAGCGGCGCCCCCTCCACGCCACAGCGCAGCACCACCGGCACCGTCCTGGCCGCCCCGCGCAGCAGCTCGAGCGGTAGCCGCAGATCACTCAGCGCCTCCGGCCCCGCCGCGAAGCTCGCGAGGCACACGTCCGCCTGCTCGCTCCACGTCACCCGCTCGCGCACCACTCGGCGCAGCGCCTCTTCGACCTCCGCGGCCTCGCCCACGCCCAGCGAGCCCTCGCGCCGCGCCGCCGCGAAGCGCTCCTCGAGCACCGCTCGCGCCTGCTCGCTCCACAGCTCCGGCGGCGGCCCGAGCACGGGCTTGCTGCTCCTGCCGTGGATCGACTCGAGCAGCGCGTCGCGATCCTCGGGGCGATCGAGCTGGCGGATCTGCGAGCGCGAGCGCAGCAGCATCGGCACGTGCGCGTCGGCATCGATCATCACCGGCACCACGGGGATCCCGTCGCGGACCATGCGATCGATCGCCGCCTCGACCTCCGCCTTCCTCCACAGCTGCTCCTCGCTCCGTCGCGAGAGGAACACCAGCACCCGCTCCGCCCCCGCGAGGCCCGCTTCGATCCCCGCGATGAAGCTCTCCCCGGGCACGAGATCCCAGACGTCGAGCCACGCATCCACGCCCTGCTCGCGCAGCCACGTCGCGAGCCCCGCCACGACCTCTCGATCGGGCGAGCCGTAGCTACAGAACACCTTGGGTGCGCGCGTTCCCACTGCGCCCTCACCGCTTGCCCCCTCCGTACGATCGATCAGCACGACCTCCTAGTGCGCCCGCCGGCGATTTCCATCACCGCATCGCACGATTTTCATCGACCCCACCACCGCGGACCGCCGCTACGCGCCTTCGCGACCCGGCGCGCGCATGCCCAAGTGATACCCTCGGATCCCCGCGCCCGATGCTGCCGTTCTTCAACACCTCCGGCCCGTGCATCCCGGGGGAGCACTACATGCTCCCGCCCGAGCGGCGGCTCCACGACGTGCTCGCCCTCATCGAGTCGCACCGCTACTTCACGCTGCATGCGGGGCGGCAGACGGGCAAGACGACCAGCGCGATGTGGCTCGAGGATCACCTCGAGGCCAGCGGCCGCTGGCGCGCGCTGTGGGTCGACCTCCAGACGGCCCGCGAGACGCCCGACGTGGGCCGAGCGATGCACGCGATCCTCGAGGCGTTCGACCGTGCGCTCGAGCTCCGCCACCCCGAGCGACCGCGGCCGGACCCGGCCGAGCGCGCCGCGATGCTGGCGTCGCCCAACACCGCGCTGCTGACCTACCTCACCCGCATCACCCCGCCCGATCCGCGCCCGCTGGTGCTGCTGCTCGACGAGGCCGACGGCCTCGTCGGCGAGGCGATGGTCTCGTTCCTCACCCAGCTGCGTCACGGCTACATCCAGCGCAGCCGCGGGCCGTTCCCCGCGAGCGTGGTGCTGATGGGGCAGCGGCAGGTCCGCGACTATGCGCTGCATCAAGAAGACCGCCGGCCGCTCGCGTGGCTCGGCACCACCTCGCCGTTCAACATCACGGCCGAGGCCACCACGCTCGACGCGTTCGCCGAGGCCGAGGTGGGTGAATTGCTCGGGCAGCACACCACCGCCACCGGGCAGCGCTTCTCGCCGGCGGCCGCGGCCCGGATCTGGGAGCTGGGCCGCGGCCACCCGTGGCTCACCAACGCGCTCGCCGATCAGATCGTGCGCCGCGACGTGAAGGACCGCGCCGTCGAGGTCACGGCCGCCCACGTCGACGCCGCCAAGGAGACGATCATCCTCGAGCGCCGCACCCACATCGACTCGCTCGTGGCGCGGCTCCGGGAGCCGCGCGTGCAGCGGATCCTCGCGCCGATGCTCACCGGCGGGATCGCCGAGGCCGACGTGCTCGACGACGACTTCTCGTACGTGGTGGGCCTCGGTCTGCTGCGCTGGCGCGACGGTCGCTGGGTCATCGCCAATCCGATCTACCAAGAGGTCCTGCCGCGCGCGCTCACCCACGCACGCCAGGGACAGATCGCCAACGATCCCGCGTGGTACGTACGAGACGATGGATCGCTCGACATGGGCAAGCTGATGGCCGACTGGCAGGTGTTCTGGCGCGAGGACGGGCACCTCTCGGCCGAGGGCTTCCGCTACCGCGAGGCCGGCCCGCACCTGATGCTGATGGCGTTCCTCCAGCGCGTGGTGAACGGCGGCGGCACGATCACGCGTGAGTACGGCCTGGGCCGCGGCGCGCTCGACCTCGTGGTCGAGTGGCGGGAGCAGCGGCACGCGATCGAGGTCAAGCTCCGCCGCGACTCGATCACCGAGGAGCGAGCGCTCGACCAGGTGGCCGGCTACCTCGACGGGCTCGGCCTCGAGGAGGGCTGGCTGGTGCTGTTCGATCTGCGCGCCACGCTCCCCTGGGCCGAGCGCCTCACGAGCCGCGAGGTCCCGCACCGCGGCAAGCGGATCCACATCGTGGGCTGCTGACCCTCACACCCCCAAGGTCTCGCGCAGGCGCTCGACCGGCGGCCGCAGATCCGGCGCGAACGCCCGCCCCGTGATCTGCTCGAACGCCTCGATGTAGCGCCGCGCGGCCTCGAGCCGCACCTCGTCGCTCAGCACCGGCGGCGTGCCCTCGCCGCGAAAGCCCTGCTCCACCAGCCAGCGCCGCACGAACTCCTTGTCGAGCGAGCGCGGGTCCTCGCCGGCCTCCATCGCGCGCGCATAGCCATCGGCGTACCAGTAGCGCGAGCTATCGGGGGTGTGGATCTCGTCGATCAGCACGATCTCGCCGCTGGGCGTGCGCCCGAGCTCGTACTTGGTGTCGACGAGGATCATCCCGCGCTCGGCCACCCGCTGCTGGCCGGCGGCGAACAGCGCGAGCGCCTGCTGCTCGAGCCGATCGAACGTGGCCCCATCGATGACCCCGCGCGCGACGAGCTCGGCCTTGGACACGCTCTGGTCGTGCTCACCCTTGGCGGCCTTGGTCGAGGGCGTGACGATGTTGCTCGGCAGCCGCTCGTGACGGCGCAGCCCCTCGGGCAGCGCATGCCCGCAGAACTCCCGCTCGCCGCGCTCGTAGGCCCGCCAGATGCTCGTCGACGAGACCCCGGTGAGGTAGCCGCGAACCACTACCTCGACGGCGATGGGCTCGCACTCGACCACGCGCATGGCCTGCGGATCGACGACCTCGAGCAGGTGGTTGGGGAACGCGGCGGCGGTGGTTTCGAACCAATACTCGGCCAGCCGATTGAGCACCTGCCCCTTGAACGGGATCGTGCCGAGCACGCGATCGAAGGCCGAGATCCGATCGGTGACCACGATGGTGCGCTTGCCGTCGCGGGTGAAGTTCTCGCGCACCTTGCCGCTGTAGCGCTGGCCGAGCGCGTCGAACTCGGGGGGCAAGTGCTCGAGGCAGCCGCCGGGAGCGAGGGCGGCACGCAGGATGGAGTCGGCGACCGGCATGGCCGCGGAGGGTACACCGACGACCGACCTCAGCCGCCGTCCTCGACGTGCACCGCCGTGCAGCAGCGGAAACCCACCGCCGCGGCCGACGCACTCGGCTTCATGCGCACGCTCGAGCTGCACCCGG
>JBFIJN010000041.1:0-29971 GCA_041600735.1 Nannocystaceae bacterium | reverse complement strand
GTACCCGTTCATGTGGGACCAGACCAACGCTGGGCTGCGCGACCGGATCGCGATGTTCCTCAACTACGGCTCCGAGGACTTCCTCGCCGACCTCGCCGACCAGAGCATGATGGACTACCAGGGCATGGGGTTCTCGGTCGACCGCATGATCTACGAGGGCGCCACGCACTGCGACCATCCGATCGACGAGCCCACGCTCGCGTTCTGGGCTCAGTTTGCCGAGTGAGGGCCAGGCCGGCGCGACGCCCGAACCGCGGCCGGCGAGCCTCGCGATCGCGATCGCGAGGACCGTGGTTGGACCCGTCGCTCGCCGTTCGAGCCTGTGGTACCAACCCTCCCCGTCATGACCGTGGCCTTCCCGAGCTTCCAGTATCGATTCATGGCTGCGATGGGCCATGTGATCTTCCCGGCCAACTTCCACCCCGTGGGTACGCAGGTGGCCGCTCGCACGATGATCGATCGCGTTGCGAGCGATCCCGCGCCCACCCCCGGCTCGGGCGGCAACTGGCTCGTGGTCGGTGGCTCGGGCGGCTTTGGCAGCGCGGCGCGGGCGGTGCTCGGGGCCCGTCGCGGCGCGCACACGCTCAACGTCTCGCTCGATGCGCAGCCCGCCCTCGACAGCAACAACAAGGTGCGGCAGGTGGGCTCGCCCGGCTTCCATCGCAACCTCGCGGTCGAGCGCGCGCTGCGAGCCCGCGGCCTGGTCGCGCGCACCGTGCAGGGTGATGCGTTCGATCCCGAGGTGCGCGAGCGCGTGATCACCGAGGTCAACGAGCACTTCGGCGGCAAGCTCGACGGGATCGTGTGGTCACTCGCCGCTCCGCGAGCGCTCGACCCTCGCACGGGCAAGGCGGTCTCGAGCGCGCTCAAGCCGCTGGGGCAGTCGCTGACGCTCAAGACGTTCTCGGGTCGCGACGAGCGCGGCGGAGAGCCACCGCGCATCGTGGAGATGACCGTGCCGCCGGGCACTCCCGAGGAGGCCATCGGCACGATCTACGTGATGGGCGGCGGGATCGTGGATCGCTGGATCTCCACGCTGCTCGCGGGCGACGTGCTGGCCTCGGGCTGCACGCTGCTCACCATCAGCTACCGCGGCAACCCGCTCAACGAGGGGATGTACCGCAAGGGGCTCATCGGTCTGGCCAAGGCCGATCTCGAGCACACCACCCACGCCCTCGACGCGCTGTTGAAGGCGCGGGTCGGCGGTCGCAGTCTCGCGGTGGAGGGGCCGGCGGTGGTCACCGAGGCCTCGGGTGGAATCCCCGGCGTGCCGCTCTACCTCGCCCACGTGATGGACGTGATGGGTGAGCGCTTCGAGGATCCGGCGGCCAGCATGACGCGCATGTTCGATCAGCACTTCGGCGAGGCCGGCCCGTCGCTCGACGGTGAGGGGCTGCTGCGCATGGACGACCGCGAGCTCGACGACGAGGTCCAGGCGCAGATGACCGCCCGCTTCGCCGCCGCCAAGCCGGGCGACGCGTTCTCCGATGCGCTCTACGACGCGTTCATGCACGAGTACGCGCAGACCCGCGGGTTTGGCGTGCCGGGCGTGGACTACGAGGCCGAGCTCGACCCCGCGGCCGTCTGCGACCCCGCGTAGCCGAGCGCCAGGCGCTGGGGTGCCCGCGGGCTGGCGGGTGCCCGCGGGCTGGCGGGCGCCGCTAGATCTCTCCGGCGCGGGCCTTCTCGAGCCACTTGTTCATCTCGTTGCCGAGCACCTTCTCGATCTTCCCCTCGAAGGCCTTGAACAGGAACGGGACCTTGCCGTCGATGCGAAGCTCCTTCTCGTCGAACTCGACCACGGCCGTGATCGACTGCGACATCACGGTGAACGCGATGGTCGCGCGCTCGTCGCTCACCCACTCGATCTTGGGCTTGTAGTCGGAGAGGCGCGCTTCATAGGCGAGGTACGCCTTCTCGACGACCGTGTGGACCCGGGAGCGCTCTGATAGTCCGTGCTGAACGGAGTACTTCATGAGTTCTCGGGGACTATAGCAGCCGCGGTGCCCGCTGGTCAGCTCGGCGACCCGCGGCTATCGTCCGCCGGCCATGGCCACCACCCCCCCCCGCCCCGGACAGCGATGGCGCGTCCTGTTCGTGCTGTTCTTCCTCTCGGGCATCAGCGGGCTGATCTACGAGTCGATCTGGTCGCGCTACATCCGGCAGTTCGTCGGCAGTGCCGCCACCGCCCAGATCCTGGTGCTCAGCCTGTTCATGGGGGGCATGTCGCTGGGGGCGCTGCTCGCTGGGCGCTACATCCGGCGGGTGCGCTCGCCCGTGCTGGTCTACGGGCTGATCGAGGGGGTCATCGGGCTCTACGCGCTGGCGTTCCCCTACCTTCAGAGTGCGGCCATGCGCGTGAGCTACGACGTGCTGTTTCCCGCGCTGGGTGGCGGGACCTCGGTGGTGATCGCCAAGTGGCTGGTGGCCGGGCTGCTGATCTTGCCTCCGTGCATTGCGCTGGGCACCACGTTCCCGCTGATGAGCGTGGGGATCCTGCGCCGCGACCTCACCCGCTCGGGTGAGGTGTTGAGCCTGCTCTACTTCACCAACAGCCTGGGCGCGTCGCTCGGCGCGCTGCTCTCGGGCTTCGTGCTGGTGGGGCGGCTGGGGCTACCCGGCACGCTGATGGTGGCGGCGTCGCTCAACCTGTTCATCATGGTCGTCGCCGTGCGCGACCGCGATCCGGCGGCACCGATCGAGGCGCGCAAGCCTGCGACTGGCGACGGGCCCGCCGGGGCGGGGCCGGTCGTGTGGCTGTTCCTCGCCGTGGCGTTTGGCACCGGCCTCTCGTCGTTCATGTACGAGATCGGGTGGATCCGGCTGCTGTCGATGGTGCTCGGCTCGGCCACCCACTCGTTCGAGGTGATGCTGTCCGCGTTCATTCTCGGCCTGGCCATGGGTGGGTTGTTCATCCGCAAGCGCATGGACGGCTACAAGCGCCCCGAGGTGGTGCTGGCGATCGTGCAGATGGCGATGGGCCTGGCCGCGATCGCAACGCTGCCGCTCTACGAGCTGGCCGTGCAGGGCATGGGCTGGCTGATGGACTACGACGCGGGCGCGCGCGACCTGTGGTTCTTCGAGCTGTCGCTGTCTCGCACCGAGAGCCTGTGGCGCACCTTCAACGTGGTCCGCTACCTGCTGTGCTTGCTCATCATGTTCCCCGCCACGTTCTGCGCGGGCATGACGCTGCCGCTGCTCACCCACGTGATGCTCAAGCGCGGCCAGGGCGAGAACGTGGTCGGCAACATCTACGGGGTGAACACGCTGGGCGCGATCTCGGGGGCCGTGGCCGCGGGTCTGCTGCTGATGCCGCTGGTGGGCATCAAGGGCGTCATCATCCTCGGCGCGCTGGTGGACCTGGTGCTGGGCCTGTGGCTGATCCTGCAAGAGGTGCGCAGCGGCCGGGCCACCGCGGCCATCCGCCGCTTCCTCTACACGGCCAGCGTGGGCACGGTGCTCGCAGTGACGGTGGGCCTGCTGGCGATCCGCGTCGATCCGATGGTGCTCACCTCCACCGTGTTCCGCCACGGTCGCCAGGAGCTGCCCGACTACTACGAGATCCTGAGCTACGTGGATGGGCGCACCGCGAGCGTCACGGTGGTCGACAACACGTCGCACCCCAGCTACCACATCATCTATACCAACGGTAAGCCCGACGCCTCGGTGATCCTCGACCGCTGGCCCGAGGATCGCGACAAGGATCTCGGCCCCGACATCGCCGGCGACGAGCCCAACCAGTTCTTGGTGGGCATCGTGCCGCTGATGGCCAAGCCCGACGCCACCCACGCCGCGCTGATCGGCTTTGGCTCGGGCGTCACCTGCCACGTGGTGCTCGGCTCGCCCAACCTCGAGTGGCTCGACACGGTGGAGATCGAGCCCGAGATGGTGGAGGGCTCGCGCTTCTTCTTGCCGGTGAACCGCCGCGCCTACGAGGACCCGCGCAGCCACATCCACTTCGACGACGCCAAGGCCTACTTCGCCTCGGCGGGGATCAAGTACGACTTCATCATCTCGGAGCCCACCAACCCGTGGGTCAGCGGCGTCTCGAGCCTGTTCACGGTGGAGTTCTACCAAGAGGCCAAGCGCTACCTCAAGCCGGGCGGGCTGCTGGCGCAGTGGCTACAGGGCTACGAGCTCAGCGACGAGCTGATGATGAGCGTGCTCGCGGCCATCGACAGCGAGTTCGAAGACTATCTCGTCGTGCGCATCGGCAGCCTCGACTGGGTGATCTTGAGCTCGCCCGACGGTCCGATCCCCGAGCTCTCGGCCGACGTGCTGGGCTGGCCCGGCCTGCAAGAGAGCTTCGATCTGCTGGGCATCCACGACGTGGGCCAGATCGACGGGCTCATCGTCGCCAACCGCCGGCTCTTGCACCCGTTCATCTCCAAGCGCACGCCGAACCGCGACGATCGGCCGCTGCTCGACACCGGCGCCGAGAAGCAGCGGTTCTTGCGCTCGTCCGCCGAGTTCCTGCACGAGATGCGCTGGAGCCCCGCGCCCATCTTGCCGGCCCTCGCCGGCATCGCGCCGCGCAGCTATCCCGCCGAGGGCATCGGCGATCGTCGCGACCCGCACATCTTGGAGGAGCCCGAGGAGGCCGCGCTGTTGATGCGCCGCTTCGAGCGCGGCGACGTGCGGATCCCCGAGGGCCTGAGCGGGATGAAGATGTCGCTGTGGAGCAAGCAGCAGGCTACGGGGGCCGCCGGGTGGGGCGCATGGCTGGGGGCGACCTACGAGGTCTACGCGAAGATCATCCCGCACCTCGACGTGGCCAGCACGCGCTGGTGGGCCCAGGTGATCGAGATCGGCCTCGCCGACGGGGCGCCGCCCGAGGTCCGCAGCGCGGTGGAGATCATGGACGCGATGGCGCGCCACGACGGGCCGCGGCTGTGGGCGGCGGTGGAGCCGACGCTGGGCGACGAGGCGCACCCGCTGCCCACCACGATGCGCTCGCTCGCCGGACTGGTGGCGCTCGAGCTGATGGGGGTCGAGGCCTCGCGACGTCAGGCCTATGCCCGCGAGCACATGGCGGGCCACGGCAACGACGGCACGAGCGTGGGCTTCGGCTACGACGTGCTGCGGGCGTTCGCCGAGCGCGAGTAGCTCGGGCGTCGCTCGGGCGAGCGTCGCTCGAGCGAGCGTCGCTCGGGCCCGCAATGAATGCACCGGGGGATTGACATCACGCAGCTGGCTCCAAGACTGGAGCGGTATGGCAATCCCGCACGCGAGTCCCGCCGAGGTCATCGACATTCGTCCCTTGGGTAGCCAGCTCCATGGCGCGGAGACCACCACACTCATCAAGACCCATGCGGTCGAGGTGATCCGCATGATCTTGGCGGCGGGCAAGGATGTCCCCCCGCACGCGCTGCGGCGCGAGGTCTTGCTTCAGTGTCTCGAGGGTCGCGTGGAGGTTCGCACCGACGACGGCAATCCGATGCTCGAGGCGGGCCACATGCTGTACTTCGCCGGCAACCAGGTCCACGGCCTTCGAGCCGTGACCGATGCCTCGGTGCTCGTCACGATCCTGCTCCACCACAAGGACCCGCAAGAGAAGGAAGCGCGAGAGTCTGCGTAGTCGTCGTGCGTAGTCGTCGTGCCTCACCAGCGCGAGGCGCTCCGGCGCAGGGCTTCCGCAAACGGCGAGTAGTTGTCGGGCCCGTAGCCGGGGGCGAAGATCGCGAACACGACCTCCTGCAGGCCCCAGGCCTCGCCGTCGAGCAGCTCGCGGTAGAGCGCCGCGACGCGATCGGCGGGGTTGCGGAACGCCCCGCACCCGAACGCGCTCAGCACCACGTGGCGCACGCCGGCCTGCCGCAGCGTGTGCAGCTGCGCTCGGATGCGCCGCGCCATCTCGGCCTCGTCGAACCACTTGCCGCCGCGTAGATCCTCGGCCGCAGCGCGCAGCTCGAAGAACGGAAACACCTCGTCGTCGTCGAGCCACGGGTAGCCGAGGTCGGCCCGGTCGAGGTCCTCGGGCCCGCGCAGGCACACCCGCGGGGTCTGGGTGTCGAGATACACGAGCCCCTCGGCGGCGCTCAGCCGCGCCGTCATCTCGGGACGGTAGCGCTCCGTCCAGCGGTCGAGCTCGTCGTCGTCGATGGCCTCGTGACAGTCGCTTCGCCGGAACAGGTTCTCCTCTTGGGCGGCGGTGCCCTCGACATAGGCGCCCCCAGGAACGAAGGCGTTGGCCATGTTGAGCACGGCAAAACAGACCCCGGTCTCGCGGGTGACCCGCGC
This sequence comes from Nannocystaceae bacterium, assembly GCA_041600735.1. Lineage (GTDB taxonomy): Bacteria > Myxococcota_A > Polyangia > Nannocystales > Nannocystaceae > Paraliomyxa. Next base: position 23,731 of record JBFIJN010000041.1, on the reverse strand, counting down.
GGTCGCGACGCCCCAGTCCTCGGCCACCACCCGCACGCGCGGGAGCAGCGAGCCCGTCTGCGGCCCGCGCTCGCGAGCCCATCGCGCGAGATTGTCGGCGGCGAGCTGGTGGAGGTGGTCGCGTCCGCGGGAGGCGAGCCGCGCCACGGTCTCGCGCAGCACGGCGCGACGTCGGGCGAGGATCGGATCGTCGTAGCGCGTCCCGGCGTAGGCCCGCTCGTCGAGGATGGTTCGGCCCGCCATGGTGGTCAGCGCTTCGCCGCGCCCAGCGACAATACGCCGAGCGTCGCCGCGCCCATGGTGATGGCGACCGGCAGCCCCTGGGCGCCCGCCATGTAGAGGATCGTCGCGGCCACGGCGGGCACCTGGGGGGCGGAGCTGGCGAGCATGAGCGCTTCGAACTCGGCTTTGGCTTGGGCCTTGGCTTGGGCCTCGGCTTGGGCCTCGGCGCTCGAGGCTTCGGGTCGACGAAGTCGCAGCTCCCGCCGCTTCAGAACCCCGAACAGCCACCAGCCCAGCCCCGTGGTCACGAGGGTTGCGGGCACCATGGCCCACGCCCATGGGGTGAGGGTGGGGGAGAGCCACGCCCGGACGGCCTCGAAGCCCTCGGGCATCATCAGCCGCCGCAGCGCCGATTCCACCAGCAGGGCCAGCGGAGTCGATGCGGCCACGAGCCCCAGCAGGCCGTAGACGCGGGCTCGGCTGGGCGGGGCCACGGGCACGCGAGAGGATACGAGCCAACGCCCGGCGAGAACCACGAGGAATTGACCGCTGCGCCGCGGGCCGTGTAGCGTGACGATGTAGGTATCGCCCCTCTGCGTGTTCGTGACACCTACGCAGCCCCTTGGAGCCCCATGGCGTACCTGCGACGAATCGAGTCCGATCCATCCTACGCCGCGCTGGCTCTGGCGCTGACTGGTCTGTGCGTGCTCGCGGTGCCCGGCGCGGCCGTCGCTGCGCCCGACGACGAGCTGTCGTTCGACGACGAAGAGGACACGGCCAGCGAAGAGGAGTCCCCCGACGACGAGCTCGCCGACGAGGAAGAGGAGCAGGCCCCCAGCGCCTCGGGCCGCGCCTCGGTCAGCCTGGGCGGGGGCGCCGATGCTTCGGGCAAGGCCTCGGGCAAGAAGGAGAAGAAGGCGAAGAAGCCCAAGGAGCCCAAGCAGAAGGACGACCGCCCGTTCTTTCGCCGCTACGGGCCCACCAACCACATGCTCGACGTGGGGGGCTACTTGGGTGCCTTCGTGCGCGCGAACAACCACGGGTTCTTCGATCGCTCGCTGGGCCCGCAGCCGTTCACCAAGCGCACCTCGTTCGATCTCGGCTTTCGCCTCGAGTACATGCCCATCCCCTATGTCGGCGTGGGCTTCGAGGCGAGCGGCATGCCCACCATCGGCCGCGTGCCGCCCAGCAACGCCGACCTCAAGGCGGGGTTCTATGCCGTGCGTGGGCACGTGGTCGGCGCGCTGCCCTACCGGCTCACCCCAACGCTCGCGCTGGGCGGAGGCCTGCTGGGTCTGCGCTCGCGGGCCAACGCCATCCTCAACGGAGGTGACGGCGCGTTCCACTGGGGGCCGGGGGTCAAGTTCTTCGTGAACGAGTGGATCGCCGTGCGGATCGACGGCCGTCACATCGTCACCGGGTCGAGCATCGACGGCAACCGAGCGCACCACGGCGAGGTGTTGTTCGGGGCCGAGGTCACGCTGCGGCTCACCAAGTTCCTGAGCGCCAAGTATCGCGGCGAGCGCTCCGATCGCGACAACGACACCATCGCCGACTACTACGACGAGTGTCCCGACGAGTATGGCGAGGGCGAGAACGGCTGTCCCCTCGATCGCGACAGCGACAAGGACGGGATCCGCGACAGCCGCGACAAGTGTCCAAAGGAGTGGGGCGACGGCCCCGATGGCTGCCCGATCCCCGACAAGGACGGCGACGGGATCCTCGACGACAACGATCGCTGTGTGAACGAGCCCGAGAACTACAACGGCATCGAAGACACCGATGGTTGTCCCGACGAGCTACCCGACGAGGTCAAGCAGTTCGAGGGCGTGATCGAGGGGATCTACTTCGACACCGGCAAGTCCACGATCCGCAAGGCCTCGCGGCCCAAGCTGGGCAAGGTCGCGGACCTGCTCAAGAAGTACCCGCAGCTGCGCATCGAGATCAGCGGTCATACCGACAGCGTGGGCTCGGAGAGCGACAACGTGAAGCTCTCGCAAGAGCGCGCCGATGCCGTCAAGCAGTTCCTCGTCGACGAAGGCATCGAAGAGGGCCGCATCGCCACGCGGGGTGCAGGGCCCGGCGAGCCGATCGCCGACAACAAGTCGAAGAAGGGTCGCTCGAAGAACCGGCGCATCGAGTTCAAGGTGCGCTAGCGGGCGGTCGCGCAGCTCGCAAGCGCCAAATATGCGCCGCTCAAAAAGCGGCCGCCGCCCGGACCGCCCCCAAATTGGGCCCGAGCGGCGACCTCGGTCGCAATAAGTCTGGGGTGGATTATCAGGTAAAGAGGGTCACCGCCCGGGTCGCCCCCAAATTGGACCCGAACGGTGACCACGGTCGCGCTGTAATCCGTGACTCGTGGCATCTGCGGCCAGCGCGCTCGAGGGGGGGGAGCGCGCGTGAGGCGGCGTCTGAGACGCACCGCCAGGCATGGCCCGATTCGTGGATCGTGCTGGTCTTTCTGTCGGCTTGCAAGCGTAAACATCGCTCTATCCGACCTTCAATACCAGGAAGGCAGCTCATGTAGACGTTTATGCTCGTATTGTTCGTTTCGATTCAGCCGATTCATGGTGAACCCGATATCGAACCTATCAATGCGTGGACGGCGTTGCCGAGGCTGCCGTGAGCAGCTCGAACTCGATGCGCCGGTTCTTGGCGCGCCCCTTCTTCGACTTGTTGCTGGCGATCGGCTCGCTGGGCCCCGCACCCCGCGTCACGATGCGACCGTCGGCGATGCCCTCGCCCACGAGGAACTGCTTCACGGCGTCGGCGCGGGCTCGCGACAGCTCGAGGTTGTGCTCGGTCGAGCCCGAGTCGTCGGTGTGACCCGTGATCTGCACGTGCACCGACTCGTGCTTGCGCAGCACCTCGAGCGCCTTGCGGAGCACCGGCAGGCTCTTGGTGCGGATCGTGGCCTTGTTGGTGTCGAAGTAGATTCCCTCGATCACTCCGGTGAAGCGCGTGACCTCTTCGGGGATCTCGTCGGGGCAGCCGTCGGCGTCTTGGAATCCGTTGGGGGTCTCGGGCTCGTCGACGCACTGGTCGTCGGGGTCGAGGATCCCGTCGTTGTCGGAGTCGGGGATCGGGCAGCCCTGGTACTCGCGCACGCCGGGCTCGTCGACGCACTCGTCGTCGGGGTCGAGGATCGTGTCGTCGTCGGAGTCGGGGATCGGGCAGCCCTGGTACTCGCGCACGCCCGGGACGTCGACGCACTCGTCGTTGGGGTCGAGGATCGAGTCGTCGTCGGTGTCGGGGACCGGGCAGCCCTGGTACTCGCGCACGCCCGGGACCTCGGCGCAGCGGTCGTCGGCATCGGGGATTCCGTCCGCGTCGCGGTCGGGTGCGGGAGGTGGCGCCGATCGATCGCGCAGCCGGCCGAGCGTTACGCCCACGCCGAGCAGGATCTCCGGGCTGTTGCTGACGCCCGCATTGTAGCCACGGCGGGCCGTCACCACGTCACGAACGTCGAGCCGCAGGTGCGTGTTACGACTCAGGTGGAGCTTGGCTCCGCCGCCCACGTGCAGCGCAACGTCGACGTCGTTGCCCACCACGCTGCGATCGCTCGACACTCCGATGATCCCGCCGCCGACCAGCACGAACGGTGTCACGGTCCACAGCCCGAGCTGGCCGACCAGGGCCGCACGAGCCGTCCACAGCAGCGCGCTGCCGCTGGCCTCGGTCTGCGCGGGCATCGCTCCGCCCTCGCCCTCCACGCCAAACCACCGCACGGGGAAGTACCCGAGGCGCAGCCCGAAGTCCGGAGCGACCGGCGCAAACGGCCGGTAGCCCTGGTCGGGGAGGGTGAGGTCGGCCTCGAACAGCTCCACGCGTCGCGAGGGCAGCAGCACACCGCCATAGAGACCCAGCTCGGCGGTGTTGCTCTCGGGGGCCCAGCGACGGATCCACGGGCGATCCTTGCGCGCGCTCAGCTTGGCGCGTGGCTCGGCCTCGGCTCCGTCGGTGGCGATCTGAGCCTTGGGCTCGGCCGCGAGAGCCGGCGCGGAGCCGAGCAGCAGCACGGCGGTGGTGGTGAGCAGGGCGCGTGGCATGCGGCCCCAGTCTAACGCGAGGCCGAGGTCGAGGTGGCGGCCTTCAGAGGAAGCGCATGGTGAGCAATACGGCGGTGACCGTATCGAGCGGGAGCACGTCGGGTAGCGGCAGATTCTCGTAGCGCAGCGTGAACGTGACCGACAGGCCGAAGCGGCCGGCAAGCTGGATCGCCAGCGCATTCACCCAGTTGATGCGAAAGCGCTCGGCCACGATTACGCTCTGCAGATACTCGAGTCCGGTGTCGATCGTGACCCGGTCGCTCAGTGAGTTGTTGTAGCCCGCGAACAGTCGCGCGGCATGATTGATGAGTGTCTTGTTCGACACGCGCATGCCCGCGTCGTCGACGATGGCCTCGTCACGGCGGATGTCGTACTGGAAGTCGTAGCCGGCCTCGAACCACAAGCGGTGGCTGGCGCGGCTCAGCACGTGGAAGGCCACGCCCGGGTCGAGATTGAGGCGAAGATCGAGACCCTGGAAGCGGTCGCGCCGGGCCGTCGCCATGGCGAAGACCGACCAGCGCTCGGCCACGTACACGTCGTAGCGCGCCATGCCCTGCACGTTCGCCACGGTGGTGTCGCGCTCGCTGCCGATCTCGGTGCCCTGCTCGTCGAGCAGGGGGACGTCGGCGCGGCCGTAGTTCGCGGCCACCAACGAGCCCACCTGGTGGATTCCGCGACGCAGGCGAAAGCGGCCCTGGCCCGTCGCAGCGCCGGCAAAGGCGTTGCCGGTGGCCAGCACGCCGCCGGCCGAGACCTCGAGCTCGGTGGCGTCCTCGGCGTGGCGCGCAGCGACGTCGGCGGCGGCGAACTTGCCCTGCCCGGCGAGCTCCGTGGTGCCCGTGGTCACCGGCGCCGCCTTGACCGCGCCCGCGGGCACGGCCGGGTCCTCTGGCGCTGCGGCGAGCTGGACGGCCCCCAGGTGGAGGGCAAAGGTAGTGAGGGCCGCGAGAGTCGATGTCATCGTGAAAGGTGATGCGAGAGCGCTGGAGAAGGCGGCCACCGCGAGCGGACCGGGTGACCGTGCAACAAAGTACAGCCCCTAGAACCGCTTGAACACCACTCGGCCCACCCGCTGCTCCAGGCCCGTTGTATAACGCGTGGCGATCCGAGAGGCGAGCTGAACAATGGGTGAACGAATGCACGGAAGGCTGCTCATCGTCGACGACGACGACGACCTTCGCGACCTGCTCGTGGCCGGGCTCACGGCCCACGGCTACGAGATCGTGGGCTGCGCGTCGGCCGAGAAGGGGCTAGAGGCGCTCGTCGATCAGCGCTTCGACCTGATCCTCGCCGACATCAACCTGCCGGGCATGAGCGGCCTCGAGTTCTGCGCACGGGTGATCGACGACCGCGCGGATCAAGTGGTGATGGTGATGACGGCCTTCGGCAGCATGAAGTCGGCCATCGCGGCGATTCGGGCCGGCGCCTACGACTACATGACCAAGCCGTTCGACATGGACGCAGTGGTCCTGCGCATCGATCGAGTGGTGCGAGAGATCCGCGTGCGCGACGAGGCCAAGCGCCTGCGCGCGGTGGTGGAGGTCAAGGAGTCCTACGGCGGGATCCTCGGCAGCAGTCCCGCCATGCAGAAGGTCTACGACCTCCTCGAGCGCGTGGCCGACTCGGAGGCCTCGGTGCTCGTCACCGGCGAGAGCGGCACGGGCAAGGAGCTGGTCTCGCGAGCGCTCCACGATCGAGGGCCGCGGCGCGGGGGCCCGTTCGTGGCCGTGAACTGCTCGGCGGTGCCCGACAACCTGCTCGAGAGCGAGCTGTTCGGCCACGCCAAGGGGGCATTCACCGACGCCCGTACCGATCGCGTGGGGCTGTTCTCGCAGGCCAACGGGGGCACGCTGTTCCTCGACGAGATCGGCGAGATCCCGCTGCTCATGCAGCCCAAGCTGCTGCGCGCGCTCGAGGAGCGCAAGGTGAGGCCGGTGGGCTCCAACCAGGAGCTCGACATCGACGTGCGCATCGTGGCGGCCACCAACCGCGATCTCGAGGCCGCGGTCGAAGAGCAGCGCTTTCGCGAGGACCTCTACTTTCGCATCAACGTGATCCACGTGGCCCTGCCCCCGCTGCGCTCGCGCGGGACCGACATCCTCGCGCTGGCGCAGCACTTCTTGGGGCGCTACGCGCTCCAGGCCGGCAAGGAAGTCCAGGGCATCTCGCCTTCGGCCGCGCAGCGGCTGTGCGACTACGAGTGGCCGGGCAACGTTCGCGAGCTGCGCAACTGCATGGAGCGCGCCGTGGCGCTCACCCGCTTCACGGATATCGCGGTCGAAGACCTGCCCGAGCGCGTGGCCAAGTACCGGCGCTCGCACATGGTGGTGGTGAGCTCCGACGACCCCTCGGAGCTCGTCCCCATGGAAGAGGTCGAGCGCCGCTACATCCTGCGGGTGGTCGAGGCCGTGGGCGGCAACAAGACCACCGCCTCCAAGATCCTGGGGCTCGATCGCAAGACGCTCTACCGCAAGCTCGAGCGCTACAAGGTCGACGACTAATTGAGCTAGCATCGAGGGATGTCCCTTGGGCCTTCCCTACGTCGTTCGCCTCCCCCCGTCCGTCGAGCCTGGCGTGTCCCCGCGCCGGCGCTCGCGGGTGCGCTCGGGCTCGCGTTGCTCCCCGCGTGCTTCGATGTGACCGACGCTCCGCCGCTCGGCACCGACAGCGCGACGACCACGGGCACTCCCGCGACCACGACCGAGGGCTCGAGCGGCACCACGGTGGCCGACACGACCGCGGGTCCCGACCCCAGCACCACGACCGGCGAGCCCGACCCCGACACGGGCAGCACGAGCCCCGTCGATCCCGAGACCTCGGGTAGCTCGTCGGAGGGCGGGACCGAGTCGGTGTGTGGCGACGGGATCTTCGATCCCGCCACCGAGACCTGCGACGACGGCAACCTCGAGCCCGGCGATCTCTGTGACCCCAACTGCCAGGTGGAGACCGTGGTCTTCACCTATACCGGGGGACCGCAGCCGCTCGACGTACCCGCGTGGGTCGACTCGCTCGAGGTCGAGGCCTGGGGCGCCCAGGGGGGCGGCTCGCTGTGCTGCGACCCGCCGCCGCAAGACGACGGGGGACTCGGCGGCTACGTCTCCGGCGTGCTCACCACCATCGGCGGGGTGACCCTCATCATCAACGTTGGCGGGCAGGGCGTGACCGAGGGGCCCGGCGGCTTCAATGGCGGAGGCACGGGCGGCCAGTATGGTGCGGGCGGAGGTGGAGCCACCGACATTCGCATCGGCGCGGGGATGCTCGGCAATCGCTTGCTCGTGGCCGCGGGCGGTGGCGGTGGCAATTGCGGCTGTCCCGATACGGGCGCGGGCGGGGCAGGCGGGGGCCTGTCCGGCGCCCCGGGAATCTCCAACCTCGGCTTCACCCCCGGCGGCGGCGCGACCCAGGCCCTCGGTGGGGCGGCGGGCAGCGACGGGACCCCGGGGACGCAGGGCGTGGGTGGCTCCAGCGCGACGGGTGACCTCTACCACTTCTCCGGTGGCGGTGGCGGGTACTACGGGGGCGGAGGAGCCTACGCGGCGGGCGGTGGCGGGGGTTCCTCGTTCCTCGGGGTGATCGCCAACGGCAACACGATGCCCGCGATTCGCCTGGGCCACGGCGAGGTCGTGCTCACCCCGGTCGCGGCGCGCTAGCAGATTTCTTGCGATCGCTGGCGATCAATGTCGACACTCGTGGTCGGCCGCCATGGATCTGCGAATTCTCAGCGCCCTCGTGATGTCACTGGCCCTCGCCGCGCCCGCCCACGCGGGGCGTGTGGACGACGCCAAGAATGCGTCGCGCTACACGGTGGTCGCGGGCGACTCGCTGTGGCGCATCGCGCAGGATCACGGGTGCCGGGTCGAGGATCTTCGCGAGGCGAACACGCTCCATCGAGGTCCGCTGCTGGTCGGGACCCGCCTGGTGATCCCGCGCTGCGAGGGGTCTGCCACGGTGGCCAAGCCGGCGCGTCAGCACGAGGTGGCGCGCGGCGACACGCTCTCGGGGATCGCCAGTCGCTACCACACCACCATCGCCACCCTGCGTGCGCTCAACGGGCTCCACGACGACGTGATCCATCCCGGCCAGCGACTCACCGTGGGGAGCTCGACGGCGCCTCCGCCGATTCGTCTGGTCGCGGGGCAGAGCGTCGGGCGTCCCCAGCGAGGCTCGCTCGTCGGCGGCGCCCAGCTCCCGCGCAGCGCTCAGTACTATCGCCGCCGCCCGGAGTGGGCCTGGGGGGCGCAGCACGTCGTCGACCACACGCTGCGCGCCATCGCCGAGGTCAATCGCCGTCATCCCTCGGTGCATCGACTCGCGATCGGCGACATCTCGGCCCCCAAGGGCGGCGTGCTGCCCGGCCACGGCTCTCACCAGTCCGGTCGTGACATCGATCTCGGCCTGTACTTCGCGCGCGCTCCTGCGGGCTATCCCTCCGAGTTCGTGCGCGCCAGCTCCGGTGAGCTCGATGTGGCCGCCACGTGGACGCTGGTCGAGTCGTTCTACGAGGCCTCGAAGACCCCCGGCGGGCCCGAGCGCATCTTCCTCGACTACGCGGTCCAGGGGCAGCTGTACAAGCAAGCGCGCAAGCTCGGGGTCTCGCGCGCCGTGCTCACCAAGATCTTCCAGTACCCCGACGGTCGCTGGGCCAAGGATCGCTTGGTGCAGCACGAGCCCAAGCACGACGACCACCTCCACGTGCGCTTTGCGTGCCCGCCCCGCGACGCCGCGTGCCGCTGAGCTGCGCTCAGGTGGACTCGAGCTCGGCGCGCGCGTCGGCCTCCATCTCCTTCACCGATTCCTCGACGAACTCCCGCACCACCTCGACCTGGCTCGCCATGAGCTCGTCGGGGGTGCCCACGTACGGCACCGAGCGGTCGTGCACCATCGCGATCCGGTCGCTCACCTTGAATGCGCAGCGCATGTCGTGGGTGACCAGCACGCTGGTGATGTCGAGCGCATGCTGGAGCTCGATGATCATCTCGGCGATGATCGTGATGCTCTGCGGATCGAGGCCCTGGGTGGGCTCGTCGTAGAGCACGACCTCGGGCTGCACGGCGATCGCCCGCGCGAGCGCCACGCGCTTGCGCATGCCGCCGGAGAGCTCCCCCGGCCACTGGTCGAGGATTCGTCGATTGAGGTTCACCTTCTCGAGGCAATCGATCACCCGCGCCCGGATCTCCTCCTCGCGCATGTTCTTGTGCTCGCGCAGCCCATAGGCCACGTTGTCGAGCACCGACATCGAGTCGAACAGCGCGCCGGCCTGAAACAGGTAGCCTACGCTGCGTCGTACGCGACCCAGGCCCTCGGCGTCCATCTTCGTCACGTCGTCGCCGCGAAACAGGATCGCGCCCTCGTCGACGGTCACGAGCCCGATCATCATCTTGAGGAGGATGCTCTTGCCGCAGCCGCTCTCGCCGATGATCGAGAGCGTCTCGCCGCGCTCGACGGTGAGCGAGGTGTCCTCGAACAGCACGTTGTCCCCGAACGACTTGTGCACCCCTCGAATGTCGAACAGGGTGCTGGGCGCGGGTGGAGGGACCACCGTGTCCGTTCCGAAGCGCGGCGCGGTGACGGTGTCGGAGGGAGGCACCCGGCGATGCTAGCAACCCCGCCTATTGCGGGCTGGCACTGGTCCTGGCGGTTCCGGCACCGTAGGGTTGCGTCTATCGCGCCCAGGATGGGGCGAGATCGCTCGGATGATTTCGTCGAGCGGCCTACCCAAGCTCGAGAATTTCTAATTCCGCGTTTGAACGCCGTTCTGTCGCTCGTTTTGCCACTTTTGGTCCCAATATGGACCAGAGATTCGCCGCGAGGACGCGACGGCGGACACGGAAATGTTGGAAAATGCGCGTAACGAACCCCGCTAGGCTTCGGCGCGGCGAGAAACATGCGTGTCACGACAACTCGTCGACATGCTTCACGGCTCACGAATGATGGCGACCAGCACCGCCAGCTCGACCCAACACCTCGACCCACTGCTCGGCAAGACCGTCGGTGAGCGCTACGTGATCGAGCGCCTGATCGGTCGCGGTGGTGTGGGCCTGGTCTATCTCGCCGACGACACCCACGCGCCGGCCGAGCGCAAGGTCGTGGTCAAGGTGCTCTCGCCGCACTGGGCTCAGGATCGCGACGCGGTCGCACGCTTCGATCGCGAGGCGCTGCGGATGGCCGAGCTCGACCACCCCAACGTGGTCAAGATGTTCGACCACGGCCACTTCGAAGGCCGTGCGTTCATCGTGATGGAGTTCATCCGCGGCGAGCCGCTGCGGCGCTACCTCAACCGGCGCAAGCGCATGCCGCTCGAGGAGTTCCTGCCCGTAGCCATGCAGATCCTGCTCGGGGCCGGCTACGTGCACGAGCGCGGCATCATGATGCGGGACATCAAGCCGCCCAACATCATGCTGTGCGAGCACGCGGGCAAGGCGAACCACGTCAAGATGCTCGACTTTGGGCTCGCCAAGCTCATCGAGGAAGACGACGAGGAGATCACCAAGGCCCACGTGATCGGCACCGCGGCCTATATGTCGCCCGAGCAGATCAAGGGCGAGAAGATCGACGTGCGCGTCGATGTGTATGCGCTGGGCGTGCTGTTCTTCTTGATGCTCACCGGCGAGCAGCCGATCCCCGGCGACAACGATGCGGCGGTGCTGGTCAACCATGTCCACGGCGTGCCGAAATCACTGGCCGAGCGCCTGCCCAAGGGGCACCGCATTCCCCCGGGCGTGATCGCGCTGATCGAGTCGTGCCTGGCCAAGAGTCCCGACGATCGCCCCCATGACGCGGGCCACATGGCCAAGCAGCTGATCGAGCTCGTGGCGGCGCCGCTGCTGGAGCAGCCGACCGCCACGCTCAAGACCCGCGCCGCGGCCGAGACCTACTGGGCCACCCGCTTGAACACGGGGCCCGCGGCCACCGCGGCGCTCGAGTCCGACACGAACGATAGTGCCGAGTGGACGCGACCGCTGCTGCGTCGCGCGGCGAAGACCGGCGAGGCGCCGCTCAAGCTCGCCGAGGCCGAGATCGCCTCGCTGCATCAGAAGCTCGCGAGTGAGCCGCTCGGTCGCCCGCCGACGAGGCCGCCAGGTCCGCGTCCCACGCCCAAGCCGCGCTCGCCCACGGGCTCCGGGCTGATCTCGAGGCCCAAGCCACCGCCCCTGCCACCGCCCCCCTCGCGGGCGCGGACGACCACCCCGCTGACCAGCCGGCCCGGCTCCGCGACCATCCGCGTGACGGCAGCCGATGCCAAGGAGGCGGTCGCCAAGCTCGAAGAAGAGCTCCAGGCCGAGCGCGAGGACGCACCGCTGCCCGCGGCGGTGCCCGTGCGGACGCTCGTGCCAACCTCCGCGCCTGGGGATGCGCCAGCTTCCGCGCCTGGGCATGCGCCGACTTCCGCGCCTGGCCACGCGCAAACCTCCGCGCCTGGGCATGCGCCGACTTCCGCGCCTGGGCATGCGCCGACTTCCGCGCCCGTGCCCAAGCCCGCGGCCGCCTCGGTGTCCGGTCCGTCGTTGGATGCAGCCGAGTCTGCTTCCGACGCCGCGAAGACCGGTCGGCGCACCTCGGTGCCGCCGCTCAGCGCGGCCGAGCTCGATCCCGATGCGAGCGAGAGCTCCGATCTCATGCAGATCGCGCTCGACGACGACGACGACGAGGACGACGGCGACGAGGGCCACGACGGGCGGCCTTCCGAAGCGTTCTCGCCGACCGTGCCCTCCGACCCCATGGTCACCGATGCGCTGGGCGTGATGGCGCCCATGGCGATGGTGGCCCCGCCGCGCACACCCGATGGCATGCGCTTGGGTGCGATCGTGGCCGTGGCCGGCTTGTTTGCGCTGGCGCTCGGCGGCCTCACGGCGTTCTTGGTGCTCGGCGATCACGGCGAGCCGGCAGCTCCCCCCGCCGCCGCGGTGGTGGAGGCCGCGGCCGAGCCCTCGCCCTCGCCTACGCCTACGCCCGCACCGACCGTCGCCGAAGCACTGCCGGCGGCCACCGTGGGGACCGTGGAGGTACGCGCGCTCGAGGGCGCACGGGTCGAGATCGACGGTGAGGATCGCGGCGAGGCCCCCGTGCACGTCGAGCTACCGCTGGGCGAGCACCGCGTGCGAGTCACCGCGGCCGGCCATCATCCGTGGCAGACCACCATCGAGGTGAGCCCCGGGGCCAATGCGGCGGTCAAGGCCGAGCTGGCCCCGGCCGAGGCCGACCCCGGGGTCGTGATTCCAGAGCCCGTGGTCCACGACGATCCCAAGCGGCCCAAGCCGAGCGGCAGCAAGCCGAGCACCAGCAAGCCCAAGGTGGATCCCAAGCCCGAAGCCACGGCGGACCCCGAGCCGAAGCCGGCGGCCAAGCCCAAGCCCAAGCCCAAGGGCGATGTGTTCATGGATCCGTCGAAGGGCAAGGATGACGGTATCTTCATGCCGGTCGGAGGCAAGTGACCCTGCGTTCCCCGAGTGCGAGCCCCTCGTTCGTCCGAGTCCCGCGAGCCTTCGCGGCCACCGTCGTGGCGCTGGCCCTCGCGCTCGCGCCCACCACCGCCCTCGCGGCGCCGACCGTCAAGGAGCAGGTCGACGCGCTCAATTCCCAGGCCGTCGAGAAGTTCCAGGCCAAGGAGTACGAGGAGGCCGTGGCGCTGTTCGAGCAGGCCTACGCGCTGCAGCCCGAGCCCAACTACTTGTTCAACATCGGCCGCATCTACGAAGAGAGCGGCAACCTGGTCAGGTCGGTCGAGTTCTACGAGCGCTTCGTGAAGGAGCCGGGCGTGCCCCTCGACGCGCGTGAGCGCGGGCTCGAGCGCTTGCGCGTGCTGCGAGCCATCATCGAAGAGACCACGCCCAAGCCCGAGCCCGAGCCCGAGCCGGAGCCCGAGCCGGAGCCCGAGCCGGAGCCCGAGCCCGAGCCCCCGCCGCCCGCGGGCAAGCCCAAGCCCTCGAAGCTGCGGATCGCAGGCTACGTGCTGCTGGGGACCGGCGGTGCCGTGCTGGGGACCGGCGGGGTGCTGGCCGGGCTGGCGCTCCAGCGCTCCAATGCCCTCGATGGCCAGCACACCTTCGAAGCGCGCAACGACACCGCCGACCAGGGGCGCACGCTGGCCTTGTCGGCCGACATCTTGTTTGGAGTGGGCGGGGCGGTCGCGGCCGCGGGCCTGGTGATGGTGATCGTCTCGCTCAAGCGCAAGCCCGAAGCTTCGGGCCAAGCGCGGGCTGGGCTCTCGCCCTGGGCCACTCGCCGCGGCAGCGGCTTGTCGGCAACCATTCGCTTCTAGCTCCCGGATCCACGCATGCGCTTCTCATCGAGCATCCTTCGCGTTCCCGTGCTCGTCCCCGTGCTCGGCCTGACGGCGGGCCTGGGCTGCTCCCTCATCCTCGACTTCCCGCAGTGTGTGGACGACGTCGATTGCACCAACGCGAGCGGCACCGAGCTCGTCTGCCGCAACGCGCAGTGTGTCGAGCCGGTCCCGCCCAATACCGTCGCGTGCAGTACGGACGCCGAGTGCCAGGCGGCCTTCGACGAGAGCGTCGTCTGCGGCGCGAACAACGTGTGCGCGCCGCTCACCACGGCGCGCTGCGAGCTGAAGATCCGCCCGCAGGTCGGCCCCGACGAGATCGTGTACCTGGGCTCGATCCTCCCGCGCACCGGCAGCTATGCGTCGATGGGCGTGCCGCTCGAGAACGCGATGCAGCTCGCGATCGAAGACTGGAACGACACGACCACGCTGCCCGGAGGCAAGCGCGTGGCCTGGGTGGCCTGCGATTCCCAGGGCCAAGCCGACGAGGCGGCCGCGGCCGCGCGCGAGCTGGTCGACGCCGGGATCTCGATCATCGTAGGACCCGCGCTCTCGGTCGAGGCCGTCCCCGTCGCCAACATCACCGCTCCCGCCGGCGTGCTGCTCATCAGCCCCACCGCCTCCGCCCGCGTGCTCGGGCAGCTCAACGACCAAGACCTGGTGTGGCGTACGACCGGCAACGACGCGGTACAGGCCGCGGGCATCGCCGACCGCATCGCCGCCCTCGATCCGCTGCCGGAGCGCGTGGTGGTGATGGTCAAGAACGACCTCTACGGCCAGACGCTGATCGACGACCTCGCTCCGCGTCTGACCGACGTGCTCCCCCCCAATGGGCTCGGCACGCTGCTGTACTCGGACATCGATTCCTTCTCCGATACCAACGCGCTGCTCTCGGAGTACGGCGCTCGCGTGGCGGCGGCGTTCGACGCAGACCCCGACCTCATCGTCATCGTGGGTAGCGTGGAGGTGCGCGAGATGGTGCTGTTCTATCTCGAGGCGTGGGCCAACGCAGACCCGCGCCCCTCGCTGCCGCAGTTCCTCGTGAGCAGCGAGGCCGTGCCCAAGCTCGAGAGCATCGTCAATGGCGTGAGCGACAACTTCAAGGTCGCGCTCATGAGCAACCTCGAGGGCGTCACCCACCACACGCGCGACGCACAGAACTACGGACAATTCGAGATTCGCTATGGCATTCGCTTTGCCGACCAAGCGGCGGGCAACGAGGCCGGGCTCGCCTACGATGCCACGATGGTGGCGCTGCTGGCGTCGAGCGCCCTCGCGCCGGGCGGCGGCAGCGGGGCCGAGGTCGCGCAGGCCATCGCGCGCATCGCCGATCCGGCCGCGGAAGAGGTCTCCTTTGGCCAGGGGCTGTCGTTCATCGGCGTCGTGAAGCAGGCGCTCGAGGCCGGCGACAACGTGCGCCTGCGCGGGATGAGCGGGCCGCTCGACTTCAACCTCGACACGGGTGACCTGCGTCGCGATCTCACGGGCTGGGATGTCGAGCCGGTCTCGGACACGACGACCCCACGGCTGCGCGCGCGTCGTCGCTACGTGCTCGATCCTGCGCCGGCGGTGACCGGCACGTGGATGGACCTCTGAGCTAGAGCGACGGCACGTACGCGCTGCGGCCCGACACGTACATCACCCCGCGCTGCCCCAGGTTCACGTCGGCGAAGCCGCGCTGGAACTGCATGAGGAACGGGGTGTGGGGCGCCGCGGCGGCGCCATGGCGGCTCGGGAGCGGGGCGCCGCCGCCCACGAACGTGAGCGCGCTGGCGGGATCGCCATCGTCGTACACGAGCGTGCGACCGTGCTCGAGCAAGCGGTCGGCCGCCTCCAAGCGGTCGGCCGCCTCGATGCCACGATGCGCGTGGCGAGCGAACGGGATCGTGCGGCTGCTCTCGTTCACATGAGGCACCGTGGGGGTGCTCTCGGCCCAGGGCTCCGGCTCGGGTGCGGTCTCGGGAGCTCCAATCGGGCAGCCGCCGAGGCGCGCGGGCGCCCGCGCGATGGCCTCGTACAGGGCGACCAGCGGGTCATCCGCCGCGAGCTCCAGCTCGGGCACGTCGAAGACATCCCCCGGCACGTCGATCGCCACCAGGCTGAAGCGGCGACTCCAGCGGTACCGCGAGCGCTGCGGCAGCGGGCCCTGGTAGGGCCCCTGGCGCAGGTCGTGCTCGCGGAGGAACCGCACCGTGGTGTGCGGGTTCCCGTCGCACGAGGCGCGATGGAAGCTGGCGTTGCTGATGAACAGCATCATCGCGACGGCATCGTGCGGTACCCCGACCAGCTCGACTCCGCGCAGGTCGACGGTGAACACATGCTCCATGCGATGATCGCGGGGGTCCCACAGGTTCATCGAATTGGCCTGCTGCAGCAGCTCGGCGAGCTCGGGGAAGCGGGGCCACTGCTCGTCGGTGAGGCCCACCGGCGGGCCGAACACGCGGTTGAGGCTGTCCGGCGCGGGCGCGGTGTCGAAGTCGGGGAAGTAGAGGGTCAGGTTGCGTTCGCCGTCGGCGAAGCGCGCGGCGAGCTCCTGAACAGTGGCGACGGTGGAAGCAGTCATGCCGAGCACCCCCCAGACGGAGCGAGGCGGCTGCGGTTGCAGGCCGCCGCTCGCGCTCAGCGGATGGTGGCCGGGTCCACGACCAAGTTGGTGGTCTCGTGAAGCCAGCGCATGAACTCGGGGCCGCGATCGGGGGTGGGATCCCGCCAGATCCGCAGCCCCTGGCGGCTGGGCACGTCGGCGATGGTACCGCGCGGCGACCATGACATCGGGTCGGTCCGCCGCGAGAACCGCCGCATCTGGCCCGACTCTACGTCGACCCACAGGGCAGCGGCGTCACGACCGAGCTCGGCGCGCGGGCGCAGCAGCAGCGCCTGGGTGTCGGGCGAGACGAGCAAGCGATCGTAGCCCGCGCCGATCGCCGGCAACAAGCGGAAGCGATCGCCCGCCAGCCTCCACAGCAGCGTGTTGTCATCGTACGTGCGCAGCAGCAGCGTGCGACCATCCGCGTCGACCAGCAACGAGCGCAGCTCGGGCTCTTCGAACAACAGGTGCACGTCGCCGCTGTCGCGGCCGATGTGCCACACCCGCAGCGTGGTGCTCACGACCCGTGCTTCTTCATCGCGCACCATGTCGGCGGTGGCCATGCGCACGCCGCCTTCGACGTAGGCGAACGCGAGTCGCTTGCCGGGCTGCAGGCCCTCGGGCCACTCGAGCGCGCGCCCTCGACCCTCCCCCAGGTTCCACAGCCACGAGGCCGTGGGATGATCGGAGAGCAGCTGCTCACCCGAGGGCGAGAAGCGCAGGGCCGTGGCGGGGGAATCGGTCACGGCCAGCGCCTGGGGCTTGGCGAGCGAGAGCGGATAGAGCACCACCTCGCACTGCTCGGCGTTCTCGCAGCGCGGGGCCGCGATGAGCTCGCCGTCGGGGGACCAGGCCCACGCCGCCGAGCGGGAGCCCTCGTGGCGCAGCTGCAGGCGCGGCTTGTCGCGGTCGACGACCGACCACACGAAGATACCGCCGTCCTCATCGAGCGCGGCGAGCTCGTGCCCCTGCGGCGAGAACCCGAGGTCGAGGATCGTGCGCGGGTGCTGACCGAGCGTGCCCCGCTCTTCACCGCGCTCGGACCACAGCTGCACCACTCCTTGGCGCGTGGCGGCGGCGAGCAGCCCCCCCGTGTGCGAGAACGCCAGCGCGGTGATGGGCCCGGCTGCGGGGGTGATGCGCGAGCCGTCCGGCTGGGTGCCTGCTTCGCTCGTGCCCCTCAGACGCCAGACGTGGACCGCCTCGTCGCCGGTGGCGGCCGCGGCCCAGGTACCGTCGCTCGACAGCGCGATGGCGGTGACGAGCGCGGGCAGCCCTCGCAGCGGCTGCTGCTCACCCTCGCCGTGGAGAACCAGCTCGCGCTCGCTGTGGCAGGCCAACGCCAGCGAGCCCGCGGGCGTGCGCTCGAGCAGGCTCACGCCCTGGAGCTCGCGCACCAACCTCGCCTTCCCCTTGGAGGTCGACCAGCGGCGCACCTGGCCGTCCTCGGAGGTGGACCACAGCTGCTCGCCCTCGCCGTCGAAGCGGACCGAACGCACCCCCGGGCCGTGCTCGAGCACCCAGTGGGTCCCGCGCTCCATGAACCACTGGCGGATGCTGCCGTCCTCGCTGGCCGACGCCAACATCTCACCCTCGTGCGAGAAGTCGAGCGCACGGATGGGGGCCTTGTGGTTGCGCAGCGTGCGAAGCTCGTGGCCGCTCCAGTCGAGCAGACGCACGACTCCGGTGCCGGTCCCCACGGCGATCTGCTCGCCGTCGCTCGAGAGCGCCACCGCGAGCTGCGAGCCGTCTTGGCCGGGGATCCGCCGGATGCTGGGGGGTGCCGTGGTCGCGTCGTTGCGCGCACCCAGATCCACCAGATAGAGCGCGTCGTCGAGCCCGACCGCCGCCATGCGACGGCCGCTGGGGGTGAGCGCCATGTCGCGCAGGACCACCTGCGGATCGAGCAGTCGATGCAGCTCTTGCTGCTCCGTGTCCCACCAGGCCATCCCGTGACCCGCGATTGCGAGCACGCGTCCCTCGTCGCCGAACGCCACGCGCTCCACCCGGCCGAGGCCAGGCGCGAGGCTGCGGTAGATCACCCCGCGCTGCATCGCATCGGCGGCGATGGTGCGCGCGGCGGGCAGCCACGAGGTGTTCTCGGGCGAGAGGTGCTTGAGGGTCGCGAGCGCCACGGTGGGTGCGTCTTCGAGCACGTCGCGGGCGTAGGCCAGCACGAGATCGTCGTGGCGCTCCGAGACCGAGCGCGACTGCAGCCGGCGCAGCTCTTCTTCTGCGTTGAGCACCCGCGCGTGGTCGAGCTGCGCACGCAGCCGCTCACCCTCGGCCCGGGCGGCTCGCTCGTCGCGCTCGGACCACCACAGGCCCGCGACGAGCCCGACCGCCACGAGCGCGAGCATCAGGTACACCAAGCGCTGCAGCGCGACCCGAGGATCGCGGACCAGCTCGTCGAGCAGCGCCTCCATCGACGGGTAGCGATCGTGCGGGTCGATCTGCAGTCCGCGCTGGAGCACCTTGAAGATGCGGGGCGGGATGTCGGTGTAGCGCGGGGGATGCTCGATGCGCCCGGCGAGCACGTTGCGGCGCAGCGCCGGGAGATTCTCGCCCGCGAACGGGCGAAACCCATGGAGCGCTTCGAACAGCGAGACGCAGTACGAGAACTGATCACTGCGTGCGTCGGCCCGCTGACCCAGGTGCTGCTCGGGCGCCATGTAGGCGGGCGTGCCCATGATGACGCCCGTGCGGGTGAGCGGGGCGTCTCCCGAGATCTCGCCCGTGACGAGCGAGAGGTTGGGTGCGCTGCTCTCGAGCTCCACCGGGCGCCCTCCCGTCGACGAGCCGGCCTCGAGCTCTTGGCGCGCGAGCCCGAAATCGACGACCCGCACCGCACCGTCGCGACGCACCAGCACGTTGGCCGCCTTGAAGTCGCGGTGAACGATGCCCGCGGCGTGGGCGGCGGCCAGGCCACGGCCCGCGGCCACGTAGGCCTCGAGCACCTCTCGCCAGCCGCGGCCCTCCTGCCGCTGCCACTGGCCGAGCGTGCCGCCGTCGACGAACTCCATCGCGAGGTAGACCTGGTCTTGCCAGGTGTCGACCTCGTAGACGTGGATGACCGAGGGATGCGAGAGCCGAGCCAGCGCCTGCGCCTCGCGGACGAGCCGCGCGCGGGCGTCACTCCCCGCCCCCGAGCCGCGCGGGTGAAGCAGCTTTACGGCGACCTTGCGATCGAGCGCGTCATCGAAGGCGGCGTAGACCAAGCCCATGCCGCCCTCGCCGATCCGCTTGATCACCACGAAGCGACCGATGCGGGTCGGCTCGTCGCGGCTCTCGGCGGACTCGGCCGACGCGGGTGCGGGCGCGGGCGAGGGCTCGGTCTTGGGCTTGGCGGGCTCCGCTCCAAAGAGCTGAGCCTTCACGTTGGCGCGCACGCGCTGCAACCACGCGCGACTCTCGGGCGAGACCGGGTCCCCCGGGCGCGCCTCCTCGCTCATGGAGAGCGCCTACCTCGGTCGGTACGTGATGCGCCCACGCGTGGGATCGTACGGCGAGACGGCCACGGTGACCTTGTCTCCCAGCACCACACGGATTCGGTAGCGCCGCATCTTGCCGGCCAGCTTGGCGATGACGTCGTGTCCCGGGGCAACATTGACCTTGAAGGTCCCGCCAGTGAGGACTTCGACGACCTTGCCCTCGAACTCAATTGCGTCGTCGCTGCTCATTCGGAAGCGCCTGATAGCACAACTTCTGAACTCGCGGGCAACCGAGACGGCGCGGGTGGGTTGAAGGAGGTCTCGAAGGCAGGGGCGCCGGTGCCCCAGGGCATGGGTCCACTCAGAGTCTGGCCGAGCCATAACGGCACGCAAGGCCCTGCATTGGCCGTTGTGGGGCGAACCCGAGATCTCCGCCGCCGGGCCCCGCCGGCCCCCGCGTTTACCGCAGCGCTCGCGCGGCCGCGCGCGGGGCCCCGGGGCTGGGGCCGCGCGGCGGAGCGGGGAGCGAGCCGAGTCAGCCCTCGGCGAGCTTGCGCTTGAGCTCTTCGAGCTGCGCGTCGATCTCGGCGGCCTTGGTCGCGTCCAAGACCTCCTCGTCGTCGGGGGGCGGCTCGCCCGCCCCGGAGGCCGCGCCCGCGCCTGCGCCTGCGCCTGCACCCGTGGGGCCCGCGCCCACCTTGCCGCCGATCGCCTTGCGCTCGCTCTCGGCCAGCTGCAGCGCCATCTTGCTCTTGAGCGCGGCCAGCTGGTCATCGACCCCGGTGCTCGCCTCGAGCGCCTTGAACTGCATGTCGAGCGAGGCCTCGGGCAGCTCGCCGAGCTCGGCCGTGGCCTCGGCCTCGGCCTCGAGCTGCGTCACCCGATCGGACATGCGCTCGAAGGTGTCGAACGCCGAGGTCGAGTTGATGTTGGACAGCGTCTCGTTGATGGTGCGCTGGGCCTCGGCCCGCTTCTGGCGCGAGACGAGGATGTTGCGCTTGCGCTTGGCCTCCTCGATCTTGCCGTCGAGCCCGCGCAGCGCCAGCTTGAGCTGCTCGACCGATTGCTTCTGCGCCTCCCACTGCTGGCGCAGGGTCTCGGAGACCTCGTCGTGCTCGGTCTTGCGCGCGAGCGCGGCCTTGGCGAGGTTGTCGTCGCCGGCCTTGATGGCCAGCATCGCCTTGCGCTCCCACTCGGCCGCCTTCTCGGCCTCCGCCTGGTATTGCTTCTTGAGGCGCTTCTCGTCGGCGATCGCGACCGCGACCTGCTTCTTGGCCTCGACGAGCTGCGACTTCATGTCGACGAGGACCTGATTGAGCATCTTCTCAGGGTCCTCGGCCTTGTTGATCAGCTCGTTGATGTTCGAGCGGATCAGGGTGCCCAGCCGTGAAAACAGTCCCATCTCAAGCGCTCCCCTCGGCAGCGGTCTGGCCCGCGGAGTCCTGCTTTGCGCGCAGGCCCCACGGTGCGAGCCGGTCCCAGTGGTTGTCCAGAGCCATGCAGATGTCGTCGATCATGGCCTGGAACTCGTTGAAGTCGAGATTTTCGAGCTGCTGCGCGCCCGAGAGGACGACGCGGTCGCCCTGTAGCGAGTAGGACGAGTGCAGGAGCTCGGCGTTGAGCTCGAGCAGGCACCGAAACAGGTGGACGTCGTCGTGCTGCTCCTTGGTGAGCTCGAGCACCGGGACCGAGAACAGCACGATCGGGATGTCGGCGCTCACGGCGATCTGGGGCGCGTGCGCGCTCTCGGGCTGAAGCACCCAGGTGTTGTGGCCGATCTGCTCGTAGGGCAAGCCGGTCTGGATCAAGTGGGAGTCGAGGTCGTCGACGCTGCTCATGCTGCTGTTCCCTCCTGGCGGTTCCCCCTGGGGGTGGATGGTGAGGCGACGCAACCGGGGAGATCGCGTGGGGCCGAGGCCGCGTGTCGTCGATGGGCAAGCACCCACCGCAGGCGTGGTCCGCAGGTTAGGCCAGGGCCAAGAAGCGCGGCAAGCGACCCTGATTGCGCGGCGTGGGCGGCCCAACCGAGGGCCCGCGGGGGCTATTGCCGCCAATATTCTGTTGTGGGCAGCACGCCTCGCTAGAGGCCGCTCGCGGTCGATGGGCGCCCGTTCGAGGCCCACCCACGGCCATCGGCCCGGCCGGGGCTTTTCCGGGGTCGGGTGCCGTGGTATCCCGCCTCACCAGCATGTCCGAAGCCGCGTCCATCATGGGCCCGTTGCCACGCCACGTGGGCATCATCATGGACGGAAACGGCCGTTGGGCGCGAGAGCATGGCCTGCCCCGCGAAGAAGGCCACGCCAAGGGAGCCGACTCGGTGCGCACGGTCGTGCGAGCCGCGCGCAAGCTCGACATTCAGGCCCTCACGCTGTTCGCCTTCTCCAGCCAGAACTGGGACCGGCCGCCCGAAGAGGTCTTCCACCTCATGCAGCTGCTGCGCCGCTACCTCATCCAGGAGCGCGGCGAGATCCTCGACAATGGCATCCGCCTGACCACCGTCGGCGACACCGACCGGCTGCCGCCCTACGTGCGTACGCCACTGTGCGAGCTCATGGCGGCCTCGGCGAACAACGAGGACATGGTGCTGTGCCTCGCGCTCAGCTACGGCGGGCGCGAGATGATCGCCAAGGCTGCGGCCGCGATGTGCAGTGCCGCGGTCGCCGGGCAGCTCGATCCCGCCAGCATCGATCCCGAGGTGTTCGGCTCGTACCTCGAGTCCTCCAAGCTGCTTCCGCCGATGGACCTGCTGATCCGCACCAGCGGTGAGCACCGCATCTCCAACTTCTTCTTGTGGGAGATCGCGTACGCCGAGCTCTACTTCACCGAGAAGCTGTGGCCCGAGTTTGGGCGCCCGGATCTCGAAGACGCGCTACGCGACTTCGCTGGCCGCGAGCGCCGCTTTGGCCTCACCTCCGACCAGGTATCGACGGTCGCCTCGCTCCCCGTGAACACGGACGAGGAAGGGACGTCGGCCGCGACCAGCCGTGGGTGACTTCGTCAAGCGGGCCGCCACCGCTGCGGTGCTGGTGCCCATCGTTCTCGGGGTGATCTACTTCGATCCCACGCCGTGGGCCGCCACGGTGGCCTGCGCCATCGTGGGCTGGATCGCCCTCGACGAGTATCTGCGCATGGCCCTGCCCGTGACCGCGGACGACCGAGGGGGTCTGCTGCGGCTCGTCACCGGGGCGCTGGCGGTCGCGATCGTGGTCCTGCCCACGGCGTTCGAGCCGGGGCTCGTGCTGCCGCCGCTGCTGGCGGGCTCGGCCCTCGCGGTGGGCTTCGCCACGCTCGGTCGCCCCAAGCAGCTGGCCGACGCCGGGCGCCACTTCTCGGTGTGCCTGTCGGGCCTGCTCTACGTGCCGCTGCTGATCTCGGTGCTGCCGCTGCTCAAGAAGGAGGGGATGCCGCACTGGATCACGCTCTCGCTGAGCATCGCGTTCTTCTCGGACACGGTGGCCTACGTGTTCGGGCGCGCGTTCGGCAAGCACAAGCTCTACGCCGCGGTGAGCCCCAAGAAGACGTGGCAGGGGGCCTTCGGCGGGGTGCTGGGCTCGTTGATCGCCACGGTGGTGCTGGGCTCGATGTGGCTCACGCCCACGCTGTCGATCGGGCACGCGGTGGTGCTCGGGGTGCTCGCCAACATCTGCGGGCAGGCGGGCGATCTCGTCGAGTCGATGCTCAAGCGCACCCACGGTGTGAAGGACTCGAGCAACCTGCTGCCCGGCCACGGCGGCATGCTCGATCGCATCGACGCCATGATCTTCGTGGCGCCGGTGGTCTACTTCTACGTCACGCGAGTCGTGTGAGCACGCGCAGGCGCGCTCAGGCGCGCTCAGCCGCTCGATGAGGGTGGCAGCGCCTTGAGGGACTTCTTCTTGCCCAAGTAGAACGCGCCGCCGACCACGCCGCCGATCAGCAGCGGTAGCCAGAGCGCAGACACTACGGCCAGAGTCAACGCGGTGGCGGCGCCCGATGCGGCTCCCGTGGCCGCGGCAGCCACCACGGACCGCCCCGTGCTGGTCTTCTTGTTCTTGGCGTACAGATATGTGCCACCGGCAACGGCAGACCCGACGAGAAAGGCGAGCATAGACGGGGGGAGTATAGGCCGCCGCTCTTCGTGGTGCCCGTGTCGATTTCGCATCGCGCACCCAGAGGCCTCGCC
>JBFIJN010000040.1:0-30428 GCA_041600735.1 Nannocystaceae bacterium | reverse complement strand
GGGGCGAGCTGGTTGTCCACGAGCCTCGAGCGCTGGCCCCACCACGTCAACGGTGCCACGAGCGACGGCGGCGTGCTGGGCGATGCGCGACGATTGCTGCCCGGGCACCGCCCCGCCACGCAGAGCGGCAGTCACCTGGTTGGCACCGGGATGAACCCCGGGGTGGTCAATGCGCTGGCCCGCGCCGCCATGCACCACTTCGCCGCCCGGGTGGGCGTGGCGGCCAACCCCGAGGCGCTCGAGCTGCACGCGCTGCACGTCACCGAGGAGGACACCACGGCCCGCACCGACGCCCACGACGACGCGGGTCGCTTCGCCGTCACCTGGCGCCCGCGCAGCTGCCTCGAGGAGCTGCACGAGCCGCGCGCGAGCTATGTGCTGCGCGGGCAGCCCGTGACGCTGCCCCACGCCCCCACGGCCGCCCGCTATCGTGCGCGCTGCGGCGACCGCTCGATCGAGGGGCTGGTGATCCCCCACGAAGAGCTCGTCACGCTGGGGCACTGCTTCCCCACGCTCGAGCTCGCGTTCGTCTACCGGCTGCCGCCCGCCGCCCGCCGCTTCTTGGCCGCGCGCTCCGCGGGCGCCGCCTCGCTCGGTGATGCGCTGGCGCTGCCCACCGCACGGCTCTACCCGCCGCACACCAGCGCGCTCGACGGACGCGATCGCGTGGGCGTGCTCTTGTGCAGCCGGCGCTTCGGCGAGCTGTGGCTCGGCTACGACACCGAGGTCGCGCACGGCCTGCAGTTCGGCACCAACGCCACGGAGCTGCAGGTCGCCACGGGCGTGCTCGCGGGCTGGGATCAGCTGGGTCGCGTGGCCGGCGTGCACACGGTGGAGGACCTCGACGGCGCGCGCTACCTCGCGTTCGTGGATGCGCTGCTCGGGCCGCCGCTGCTCGTACACGATGCGCACGCGCCGGTCACTCCCCTTCACGCGCGTCGCGTGGACTAGCACTAGCCGCGCGCCGCGAGCGACCGCGTCGCGCTCGCACGCGCGCCCACAGCATCGTGAGACCCGAGAGCACGAGCACCATCAGCCCGAGCCCGGTCACCAGCACGAGCACCGTACCCAGCGGGCCCAAGAGCTCGCCGGTGTGCAAGCGAAACAGCAGCCGGGTGAGCCCGCGCGCGCCCTGTCGCGTGCCGAGCACGCGACCGTCGGGCGCCAGGTACACCTCGGTCTCCTCGTCGTCGTCGAGCCACACCGTGTACGGCTCCTCGGCGGCCTGGGGCAGCCCCACATCGGTCGCGGGCGAGCCATCGCCGTGCGCCTCGGCCCGCGCGATGATCCCCTCGAGCGAGAGCTGCTCGCTGCACGGAGGCGCCTGCGGTCTCGGCGGGGCCAGCTCGGCGCGGAACACCAGCACGAGGCCGGTCACCGCCGAGAGCACCAGCAATGCCGCGCTCGGCAGCCCCACCCACTGATGCAGCCGAAACCACGCGCGACGCTTCATGGCTGGAGGCCCTTGCGCAGCCGCCGTCGCTGCTTGCGAGCGTCGCGGCGCTCACCGGCCCACGCCTGCGCACCAAAGAACCAGTGCTTGACGTCGAGGGTCACGTAGAACGTGCGCGGACGCTGGGGAAGAATGCCCTCGTTGACATCATCGGTGCGAAAGTACCACTCCGTGTCGAGGATGTTCTTCACCCCCACGGTGAGGTTGAGCGCCCAGTAGCGCGGCAGCAGGATCTCGAAGCGCGCATAGCCATCGAGCAGCGTGTACGCCGGGATGAGCCCGAGCGAGCCGTCGGGCGGCTCGATCACCGTATTGTTGTAGTCGGAGAATTGCGTGTCCGACCACTCGACGTTGCTACCCAGCGAGAGCGCCCGACAGTCACCGTCGCCCTCGACCCCGGCCAAGAAGCTGCACGGCCACGGGAACGCGTACGCCAGCCCCGCCCACAGCTCGTGGCGCGGGTACCAAGCCAGCTCCCGACCCGTGCGCGGTCCGGCCACCGTCATCTCGCTGCGCGTGTACACGTAGCCCGCGTAGATCTCCGAGCCCACGAGGCCGTCCCATAGGTCGCCGGGGGCCCAGCCCACCTCCGACTCGATCCCGCCCGCGATCGCCTGGGTGGCGACGATGTCGACCGTCTCGAGCCCGATGTCGCGCACGTTGTGCAGCACGCGAAACCAGCCGGTGGCCTCCCCCCACAGCCCGCCGAGGTCCTCGAAGCGCACGCCGGCCTCCGTGGTGTCGACGTTCTCGCTCGAGGTCTGCTGCCCCTGCGCGCTCGCGGCCGCGAGCTGCACGAACGAGGGCGGACCGAGCGAGCGCGCGTAGCCGACGAACGTCGACACCTCCTCGCGCGGCAAGAACGACAGCGAGACCGAGGGCACGAACCCGAGGTACGTCTGCGAGAGCACCGCGTCGGGCCCCTCGCGCAGGTTGTTGCGCCGCGAGGCGCGGTACAGCTCGCCGCGAATCCCCGCCTTGAGCACCACGCGATCGTCGAGCAGGTGGTGGGCCTGCTCCACATAGCCCGCGAGCGCACCCAGCCGCGCATCGTCGTCGCCGGCCGACTCCACCAGCGACGGATCGCTCTGCAGCGTCTCCACCCGCTGCAGCGAGGCCAGCTCCAGCGCCCCGCGCACTCCCACGGTCACGTCGACGAACGCCTCGTCGCCCTCGCCCAGCCGGATCGCATGGCGCGGCTCGAGCCCGATCGAGTCGTACACCCGCTCGAGCGTGCGATTGGAGCGCCCATCGATGTTGGTGAGCCGCGTGTAGCGATCGCTATGGTTGTAGTACCCGAACAACTGCAGCTGCTGGTTGCTGCGCGGGCGATAGCCGAGCTTCAGCGCCTCGCCGGCGCGCCAGCCCGAGAAGCGATCGTCGGGCCGCAGCGTCCCGAAGCGATCCGCCTCGTAGGCCGCCCGCGACAGCCCCCCCGGCAGCCCGCTGTCCTCCCAGTACAAGTGCGAGGTCGAAGCGACCGCGAGGCGCGGGCTCGGCTCGTAGCGCAGCTTGAGCAGCCCCGATTGCACGTGCACGTCGCTGTTGGCGAGGAAGCTCTGGCCCACCTGCGGGGCGTACTCGCCGTAGACCCCCCAGCGACCCACCGTGGTGCCGAAGCCCGCGGCCATGATCGCCTGGCCGAACTGATCGACCCGCGTAGACACCGAGGCCTCTGGCGCCAGCGGGATTGGCTTGGTCATCAGGTTGAACACGCCGCCCGCCGTCTGCGGGCCAAAGCGCACCGAGGCCCCGCCCTTCACCGAGTCGATGCGATCGATCGCGAACAGCGAGACCGGGAACAGCGACAGCTCGGGCTGCCCGTACGGCGCCATCGCCAGCGGAATCTCGTCGAGCAGCACCGTCGCGGTGGAGGACAAGCGCGGGTTGGCCCCGCGCACGCCCACGTTGAGCTTGGTCGCCGTGCTGCCCACCCCCGAGATCCCCTCGACCGCGCGCACGCCGGGGGACTTGGACAGCGCCTCGGCAAACGAGACCGCGCCGCGCGTCTGGATCTGCGCGCGATCGACCGTGTCGCGGCCGCCCGCGTAGCGGAACACGTCCTCGTCGCTGCCCTGCCCCAGCGGATCCGCGGTGACCCGCACCACGCGGACCTCCTCGTCCTCGACGGGCTCGGTCCGCGGCGCCTTCTTCGGCTCGAGCGGCGCGGGCTCAGCGGGCGGCTCGGGGTCGGCGTCCGCATCGGCATCGGCGTCCGCAGCCGCGTCCGCCTCGGCGTCCGCATCCGCGTCCGCTGGCGCTTCACGCGTCGCGGGCTCCTCGGGCGCAGCGACGGACGTCGCCGGCCACCCGCACGCCAGCCCCAGCCCCCACGCGAGCCTCGATGTCCTCGCGTGGCTCACGTCGGGTCGACGACCACTCGGGTGGCCCCGCGCACGCGCAGCGCCAGCTCGTAGTCGGGGAACAGGCTGCTGAGATCGTCGTGCTGGGTCACCGAGCGCCGCGCCTCGTCGAACACGTAGACCCGGCCCAGCACATCGATGCCGTAGAGCGTGCCGTCGAGGCGCACCAAGCCCTCGATGTCGACGCCGGGCGCGATGCCCGAGGCATAGATGCCCTCGGAGGTTGGCTCGGAGGCGAGCTCGCCCTCGCTCGGCGCCGCCATGCGGAACAGCTCTTGGCGATCGAGCGCCATGATCGCGGCATTCTCGGCCCGCACCACGCCGAGCAGCGCGGCTTCTTCGGCGTCGGGCGCCATGTCGCCCGCGATCCCGAGCTGCGGCGGAAACTGGGCCCAGGGCTCGCACAGCACGTCGCACGCGTAGTACGCCGGGTCCTGGCTGACGTCGTTGGGGTACACGCAGTGCCCTTGGTCGCGCACCACGTCGAGGTCCACGCGATAGACCGCGCCGTTGCTGGCGATGCCCGAGCCACCCACGCCACGCACGCCCAAGAACAGCTCCTCGCCGAGGAACTCGAGGCCGCTCACGCCCTCCTGCCAGTAGCAAGGATCGGTCGAGGGGCTGGCCGCATCCCCGGGCACGAGCGCGAAGCGCTCCACGCCGATCTCGGCCTCGACCTCGCGCAGGCTCGGCACGTCGAGACGCGCGAGGCCCCACTCGTCGTTCTGCACGTCGAAGCTCACCCCCCACAGCCCCGCCTCGGGCGACCACGCCAGATCGCGCAGCGTGAACTTGGCCAGCGATCCGTCTTGCACCGAGGCCTGGCCGAGGCGCTCATCGAGGCGAAGCGTTCCGAGCTCGGCCACGCGACACGCGTTGCCGCCGTCGTCACACGCCCGCGCTGGATCGTAGAGGTAGAGCGTGGGTCCGAGGAACGTGCCCGCCTCGGCCAGCGGCACGTTGCTCTGGTAGAGCGCATCGGCGTTGGAGAGCCGGCCGTTGACGAACAGCATCAGCTCGCCGGACAGCTCGTGGGCGCAGCCGCTGAGGCACGCCTCGCTCCCCGTCTCGTCGGCCCCGTCGGTCATCGCGGGGCCGTCGTCGCTCGCCCCCGTGTCGCCGGCTGCGGGTGGCGGCTCGAGGTCGATGCAGGCGCTCATCACGAGCCCGGCCACCACGGCAGCGCTGATGATGTTGAAAGCCCTTTTCATTTAGACCTCCTGTCTAGCGCAGCCCTGTGACGGGGTCAAGGCGCCCGTAACGAGCACGATCGTGTGAGTGTCCGCGCTTCCCCGGGGTTACGAAATCCCTAGATTTTGAAATGAGTTTTCATTATCACTACCCATATTCTCCATGGCACGACCCCGCTCGCTCCTTCCTTCCCTCCGCGATCACGCCAAGCTTGGACCGTGGTTGGCCCTGTCCCTCCTCGCGCTGCCCGCCTGTAGCGACGACCCGCCCGCGCTCGACGAGAGCGGGACCACCGAGGTCGCCGCGACCACCGAGCCGACCGCCGACACCGGCCTCGACGGCAGCACGGGCACGACCGGCGATACCGAGGCCGAGTCGACCGGCACCAGCGGTGATGAACCCGACGAGCCCGAGCACGAGCTGGGGAGCACGCCCAACGTGCTGTGCGAGGCCGCGGTCGCCCAGCTGCAGCGCATCGCCGAAGAGAACGCCTCGGGCGCCCCCGACCTCACCGTGGTCACCAACGCCTACCTCGGCGAGGACGGCAATGGCACCGCGCTCCAGCAGCTGGTCCGCACCTGGGGCGGCCGCCTCGGTCGCGTGGAGGATGGCCTGCTCATCGACGAGTCCGCGATCCTCGATGCGCTCGAGTCCGGCACGGAGGCCGATCTCATCGACGTGGAGACCCGCGTGTTGCTGGTGATCTCGCTGCTGATCCGCGCCCGCCTCGGCGAGGTCGCGAGCGCGCAGCCCGAGGCCAACCGCCCCCCCGAGCTGCTCTACGCGGCCTGGGACGACGCCTACTGCTACTTCGACGCCGTGGTGCGCCCGCACGCGCAGGCCGTGGATGCGCTCGCGCGCGAGCTCGAGCCCACCGAGGCCGACATGCAGCTCGGCTTCGAGTGGGGCCACGGTGGGATCGAGAGCGAGGCCGCCTCGTTCGCGATCGACGAGTGGTCCGTGCCGCCCGCCGAGCAGCAGATCGCGAAGTCCATGTTTCGCGTGTACGACCGCCTCGTGCTCGACCTCGCCACGCAAGCGCAGGCACAGGACGACCCGCTGCTCGCTCGCCGCGCGCTGGGGCTGTTCGGGCTGCTCGAGGATCGCCTGAAGGGTCGCAACACACCGGGGATCGCGATCATCCAGGCCGACCTGTCGGGCGACCCCGCGGTCATCGATCCGGGCTCGATCCGTCGCGAGCTCGACGTGGCCTGGGCCAAGCGCACGCGGAACTACGCCTCGCTCGCGCTCGACGAAGGCACGCTCGGTGCAGCCCCGGGGCACACCGGCGCCCACGAGGGCCGCACCTACGCCAAGGTGATCATCCCCGCGATGGAGGCCGTCGTGCCCGACTTCGTCGGCGCCGATCACCTCGCGCAGTGGGACGCCTACGTGCAGGCGATCGTCGACGACGACCCGGCCGCCGCGCAGGCGGCCAGCGATCTGCTCGTGCCGCCGCTGTGCGCCTACCAAGCGCTGCTCGGCATCGCGGCGTGCACCGGCAACCAAGACGAGCCCCCGCCGGGCTAGTGGCATTGACACCACCCCCTCGCGCGGCTACATCGATCTCGCCGTCGGTTCTCTCGGTGGTGACGCCGGGAGACGCAAGAGGGAACGCGGTGAGAATCCGCGGCTGTCCCGCAGCGGTGAGCAGGAACGAAAGTCGCACCAAGCCTCGGACCCACTTCGGAGGGATCTGCGGCCCCACGGAGGCACTGGGCTCGGCCCGGGAAGCCGCGACGAGTAGGTCGAGCGCCTGCAAGCCCGAACACCTGCCGAGGCCCCGCCATCGCATTCGCGACGGAGGGTTCGGCTCGGGTCCACGTGGATGGCCGCCGGGGCGCAACCGCCCGCGCCTGCCATCCCGTGTCCGAGCCCCACCGCGAGGACACGGACATGCACATCATCAGCCTTCGATCCCTCTCTCTCTCCCTCACCCTCACCACCGCGCTCGTGCTGCCAAGCGGCTGCGCCGACGACGACTCCTCGGCGACCACCGACGGCAGCTCGACCGGCACCGTCGATCCCACCACGAGCGCGCCCACGACCGTCGCCGACACGACGGCCGCCGACACCGGCACCACCACCACCGCGGCGAGCGAGACCAGCAGCTCCGCCGAGACCAGCAGCTCGAGCGCTGCCGACAGCAGCGAGAGCGGGTCCAGCGGGGCGGCCGGGCTCGAGATCGCCGGCACTTGGTTCGAGGAATTCGCGCCCGGCGAGGGCATCACCCACAACATCGACGAGACCCAGTGGGAGCAGCTCGCCAGCTTCGGCAACGCGACCTTCCACGTGGATGGCTACGACAACGCAGAGCGCTGGCTCGTCGCCCAGGGCGACGCGAGCAACGAGTTCTATCCGGAGCTGTACAGCCGCTTCGACTGGACTTGGGACGGCGATGCGCTGTTCTACTGCACCGCCGTGTTCGATGCCGCCACGGGCGAGGACGCACAATCTGCGCCTGCGAGCGATCCTGACGATCTCGACATGGGCTGTGGGGGGTTCCCCTGGAGCGCGCTACTTCCGTTGCGCTGAAGCCCTCGACACGCCGCGAGCCCGCAGCCACCATGGCCGCCATGGACCGCGATGCGATGTCCGCCATGTTCGAGAGCGTCCTCGCGGAGTACGGGCTCGACCCCGTAGAGTGCCGCGAGGGCGACGAGTGGTGGCGCTTCAGCCCCGACAGCCTCTCAATGCAAGGAGGCGTGCATCGCCGCGAATTCCGGGTGCTGTGCGCGCTGACCGAGATCGACTCGGAGGTCGACATCGAGGACGTCTACACCTCGATCGCCGGCCGCAATGCCGCGCTCCCGCTGGGGGCGCTGGCCGTGTTCTCCGAGGCCGACAACTATCTCTACGTGCGCAGCGAGCGAGCGTTCACCGATCTCTCGGTCGAGGTGATCAAGGCGATGATCGACGCCTGCATGGCGCTCGCCCGCTCGCCGACCGCACAGTCGCTGCGCTCGAAGTATCGGGTCTGGTGAGCGCGCGCTAGCTGGCGGCTTCGGGCGGAAGATCGGCCGGCACCGGCGGCGCGTGCCCGAGCCGCAGCCGCGCCACGTAGTAGAGCAGGCTCGCGAGCCCGAGGCTCAGCCCCACCACCACGCCGGCGTCGATGATGCCGCGCCAGGGCTGCGGGAGCTGACGCACCGCGATCACGAGCAGCGTGATGCCCACGACCAGCGCGCGCGCGACGAACCGCCCGCGGCGCGAGGCATGGAACAGCGACATGCAGAACAGCGGAGCGAACACCACCCACAGCGGCCGCGGGTGCCGGGCCAGGTAGCGCGCGCGCGCGACCACGCGGGGCGAGAAGCGGCGGTGGAATCCGCGGTAGCCCTCGGCGTGGGCGTTGATCGCCACCCACAGCACCAGCACCACCCACTGACCGAGCGTGAGCCCGCCCTCGATCGCCTCGATCGCGAGCGGGGTGAGGCGCACGAGCGGCTGCACCAAGAGGAGGACCACCCCGGCCACTCCCCACGCGAAGGCGATCCGCCCCCTGGCGCTCATGGCGCTGTCCACGACCGGCACGGGGGCCCTTATGCCACGGATCACGACCCTCGCCAGCCCAGCGCGACGACCGCGGGTGCCAAGCGTCGCGGCGCCTGTTAGCACTGCAACCTCTTGGACGAGCCCGCCCACGATCCCGAGCCGAGCCGCAGCCCCGAGCTCGACCCGACGCGGCTCGTGGGCTCCACCCTGCTGACCTTCGCCGTGCTCGTGGCGGCCGCCGCCGCGCTCGGCTACTGGTTTCGCGCGCCGCTGCTGACCACGGGCCTGTGGTTCGTGGAGACGCTGGGCGGGCCCGGCATCGCGCTCGGCTTCTTCCTGCCCGATGCGTTCGCGCTGCCGATCCCCAACGATGCGATCCTCGGCCTGGGTCGCGCCGGTCACATGCCCACCGCCCCGCTGCTGGCGTGGGCCTTTGGTGGAGGCATGGCCGGAGGCTGCACCGCGTGGTGGCTGGGCCGCTGGCTCGGGCGCACCGCGAGCTTTCGCCGGTTCGCGGCGGGGCGCGGTGCGGGCCTCTCGCGCGCGATGCAGCGCCACGGCGCCGCGGTGGTGGCCATCGCCGCGCTCACGCCCCTGCCCGACTCGGTCGCCGCGTGGGCGGCCGGCTCCACTGGCCTGTCCTTTCGGCCGTTCTTCGTGGCCTCGCTGCTCCGCATCGTCCGCATCGGCGCGGCCCTCCAGCTCATCGATCTGGGCTTGATGTCGGTCACGTAGCGCCGCCCTCGGCCCCGGCCCGGGGCCCACCCCGCGGCGCCCCCGGCCGTGATATATGGGGCGCGCGATGCCGCGTAGGAACAAGATCACCATCGTTGGAGCGGGGAACGTGGGAGCCACGGCCGCGCACTGGGCCGTGCAGCAAGAGCTCGGGGATGTCGTCCTCGTGGACATCAAGGAGGGGCTGCCTCAAGGCAAGGCGCTCGATCTGGCCGAGTCCGGCCCCGTGATGGGCTTCGATTCGAATCTCGTCGGGACCAACGGGTACGACGCGACGGCCGACTCCGATGTGGTGGTGATCACCGCCGGGGTGCCGCGCCGCAAGGACCCGGAGACCGGCAAGTTCACCAGCCGCGACGAGCTCGTCGACATCAACCGCAAGATCGTGGGCGGCGTGACCCGTGAGATCGCCTCGCGCTCGCCCAACGCGATCCTCATCTGTGTCAGCAACCCGCTCGACGCGATGTGCCACGTGATGCTGGCCGAGTCGAAGTTCCCGCGCGAGCGCGTGATCGGCATGGCCGGCGTGCTCGACACCGCGCGCTACAAGACCTTCATCGCCATGGAGCTCGGCGTCAGCGTGGAGGACATCCACGGCATGGTGCTCGGTGGTCACGGCGACACCATGGTCCCGCTCCCCTCGCACACCTCGGTCGCCGGGATCCCGCTGCGCGAGCTCATGTCCGAGGAGAAGATCGACGCCATCATCAAGCGCACCGCCGGCGGTGGCGGCGAGATCGTCGGCCTGCTCGGCTACTCGGGCTACTACGCCCCCTCGGCCGCCGTCGTGGCCATGGTCGAGGCGATCGTGCGCGACAAGAAGCGCGTGCTGCCCTCGGCGTGCCTGTGCCAGGGCGAGTACGGCTACAACGACTTGTTCCTCGGCGTGCCGGCGGTGCTCGGCGCCGGCGGGGTCGAGAAGATCCTCGAGATGGAGCTCGGCCCCAAGGAGAAGGCCATGCTCGAGGTCTCGGCCAACGCAGTGCGCGAGGTGGTCGCGCTCCTCCCGTACTGAGTCACTCCAGAAAGCACCTCGATATGAAGATCCACGAGTACCAGGGCAAGGCCCTTCTCAAGGCACAGGGGGTCCCCGTGCCGATCTCGCAGGTGGCGTACTCCGCCACCGAGGCGGAGCGGGCCGCCCGCGAAGTCATCGCGCAGACCGGCAACGACGTCGTCGTCGTCAAGTCGCAGATCCACGCGGGCGGCCGCGGCAAGGGGCGCTTCAAGGAGCATCCCGAGCTCGGCGGCGTCAAGGTGGTCAAGGGCGCCGACGCGGTCAAGGCCATCGCGCAGCAGATGCTCGACAGCACGCTCGTCACGATCCAGACCGGGCCCGAGGGCCAGAAGGTCAGCCGCGTGCTCATCGAGCAGGGCATGGACATCGAGCGCGAGCTCTACGTGGCCGCCACCCTCGATCGCGTCAGCGGGCGCACCACGCTGATGGCCTCCACCGAGGGCGGCATGGAGATCGAGGTCGTCGCCGAGGAGTCGCCCGAGAAGATCCTGCGCGAGTCCATCGACCCCGCGATCGGGCTCGCGCCGTTCCAGGCGCGCAAGCTCGTGTACGGGCTCGGCATCGACGGCAAGGTCGCCCACAAGATGTCCGCGTTCCTCGTCAAGCTGGCCCACGCCTACGACCAGCTCGACTGCTCGCTGCTCGAGATCAACCCGCTGGTGATCACCGGCAGCGGCGACGTGCTGGCGCTCGACGCCAAGGTCACGTTCGACGACAACGCGCTCTACCGCCACCACGACGTCGAGGAGCTGCGCGACGCCTCCGAGGAAGACCCGGCGGAGCTCGAGGCCAAGAAGTTCGACCTCAGCTACGTCAACCTCGACGGCACGATCGGCTGCATGGTCAACGGCGCGGGCCTGGCGATGGCCACGATGGACATCATCAAGTTCTTCGGGGCCAAGCCGGCCAACTTCCTCGACGTGGGCGGCGGCGCCACCGTCGACCGCGTGACCGCGGCCTTCAAGATCATCACCCAGGATCCCAGCCTCAAGGGGATCCTGGTGAACATCTTCGGCGGCATCATGAAGTGCGACGTGATCGCCGAGGGCGTGATCGCGGCGGTCAAGGAGGTCGGCCTCACGGTTCCGCTCGTGGTGCGCCTCGAGGGCACCAATGTCGAGCAGGGCAAGGCGCTGCTCGAGGGCAGCGGGCTGCCCATCACCACCGGGTCCTCGCTGCGCGACGCGGCCCAGAAGATCGTGGAGCTGGCGAAATGAGCGTACTCGTCGACAAGAACACCAAGCTGCTCGTCCAGGGCATCACGGGCAAGACGGGGGCGTTCCACGCCCGGCTCTCGCTCGAGTACGGCACCGCCGTCGTCGCGGGCGTCACCCCCGGTCGCGGGGGCGAGCGCTTCGAGGACCAGGTCCCCGTGTTCGATACCGTGGCCGACGCGGTCGAGAAGACCGGCGCCAACGCGTCCGTGATCTTCGTGCCGCCGCCGTTCGCGGCCGACGCGATCATGGAAGCCGCCGACGCGGGCGTCCCCCTCATCGTGTGCATCACCGAGGGGATCCCGGTGGCCGACATGGTGAAGGCCAAGCGCTACCTCGAGGGCAAGGGCAGCCGCCTCATCGGGCCCAATTGTCCCGGCATCATCACGCCCAATCAGTGCCGCATCGGCATCATGCCGGGCTACATCCACCAGCCCGGCCGCGTGGGCGTGGTCTCGCGCTCCGGCACGCTCACCTACGAGGCCGTGCACCAGCTGACCACGCTCGGGCTCGGGCAGACCACCGCCATCGGCATCGGCGGCGACCCGGTCAACGGCACCAACTTCGTCGACTGCCTCACGCTGTTCAACGAAGACCCGGAGACGCGCGGGATCGTGATGATCGGCGAGATCGGTGGCAGTGCCGAGGAAGACGGCGCGGCGTTCATCAAGGCCAATGTGAAGAAGCCCGTCGTGGGCTTCATCGCCGGCACCACCGCACCGCCCGGCAAGCGCATGGGCCACGCGGGCGCGATCATCTCGGGCGGCAAGGGCACGGCCGAGGCCAAGCTCGAGGCGCTCGAGGACGCGGGCGTGCACCTGGCGGAGACGCCCTCGGACATCGGCAGCACGATGGCCAAGGCGCTCGGCTAGCGCGGCCTAGCGCGGCTCAGCGCGCTGCCACCCACCATGGCCGTAGGTCCGCTTGGACCTGCGGCCATGCTCAATTCTGGCGCTGCTGCGGCGGAGCACCATGACATTCGCGTCGCGCGGATCGATGGTCGCGGCACAAACCCTCGTGAACACTGCTCCAGCCGCTCTGAATCGGCGAGGATGTGCGACATCCAAGTCATCCTTTGCGCCTGCTCCGAGTGCCCCCTATGGTGTAGCCGAAGCTCGATCATTGGTCGTATGGGTAGAGCATCATCATGGGGGTTGGGAGTGGTGGCAGCGATGGGGCTCGCGTGCGCGCCCCCGCCCGAGCCCACGCCCAACCCGTGCGGCCCCGGTGCCGCGCTCGACGAGCAGAGCGGCGCGTGCTTCTGCGAGCCGGGCTTCCACGGCGACCCCGACGTGGAGTGCCCCCCTCACGAAGATTTCTGTGCCGAGGCCAGCGACCGCATGGGGCACCTCGTCTGCGCCCACACCATCGACGACGATGCTCAGTGGACCCGCATGTCGCTCGGCGGCGGCACTCCGCTTGGGGGGATTCGCCGCATGGGCAAGTTCATGGTCCCCGTCGATGGCTCGGCGCGACTGCCCACCGTGCTGGCCGAGGCCAACGCCTACCGCCTGCACCTGTGCCTGATGTCGGTGGGCCTCAGTCCCCAGTTTCCCGGGCTGACCCCGGCGGGCTATGCCGGGCTCATCCTCACCCACGCCGGGCGAGAGTTCTACGCCGGCTCGCTCTACGAGCTGCAGACCCCCGATCCGCTGCGCTTTGCCTTCTCGGTCGAGACCGTGAGCCGCCCCGAGGAGATGCTCGATCCCGACACGATCTACGCCGTGTACCGCCAGCTCGCCGATCGCTTCGCCCCGGGCGATCTGGGCTACCTCCCGCGCGGCACCCTGCAAGAGAGCACCGCCCACGCGTGGGTCGACCCGCCGTTCGCGGTAGTCACCACCGCGGCCGAGGACGTGCCCTACGAGGCCTACACCGCGGGGATCGCCTACGGCCGCGTGCGCCTCGATCACGCGGGCGAGCCGGCCGCCTACGGCTGGCAAGACTTGGTCGTCTTCGACGAGGTCCCGCTCGATCTCGAGGGCGTGCTCGGGGCCTCCGTCACCGGCCAGCGCCAAGATCTACTCAGCCACCTCAACGTGCTGTCGGCCCAGCGCGGCACGCCCAACGTCTATGTGCTCGATGCGGTCGAGGCCTTCTCGCAGTACGAGGGCCAGCTGGTGCGGCTCGAGGCCAACGCATTCAGCTACACGCTCACCGCCGCCACCGAGGCCGAGGCCGAGGCGCACTGGCAGGCGCAGCGCCCCGCGGTCGCGGTGGAGAACCCCGCGCAGCTCGACTACGCCGAGCTCGATGGATTCGCGACCATCCCCACCGACACCGCCGAGGCGCGAGCGCTGGCGCGGGCCCGCTTCGGCGCCAAGACGGTGGGCCTCGCCCTCCTCGCGCGGCTGCTCGAGGCGCGTCAGCCTACCGAGGGCCTCGGGGTTCCGTTTCACTACTACGACGAGTTCATGACCACCAATACGTGGGCCGTGGATCTCGGCGAGGGGCCGCAGACCCTGAGCTACGCCGACACGATCACCGCCTGGCTCGACGACGAGGCCTTTGCCACCGACGCCACGGTGCGCCAGACCCGGCTCGCGGCGCTGCGCGAGGAGATGCGCGCCCGCGGCACGGTCTCCCCCGCGCTGGTGCAGGCGCTCCACGATCGCATCGTGGAGGAATTCGGCAGCGACACCGTGATGGTCCGCGTGCGCTCGTCCTCGAACGCCGAGGACACGCCCTCGTTCAACGGCGCGGGCTTGTACGACTCGACCAGCGCGTGCGCGGCCGACTCGCTGGTCGAGGTCGATCCCGGATACTCCGCGTGCGACCCCGACAAGGGCCTGCGCACGCTCGAGCGCGGGCTCGTGGAGGTGTGGTCGAGCCTGTGGAACTTCGGTGCGTTCGAGGAGCGCGAGTACTACCAGCTCGACCACGCCAAGATCGCGATGGGAGCCACGATCTCGCTGCGCTACGAGGACGAGCAAGCCAACGGGGTCGCGTTCACCGGCGATCCCATCGACCCCCGTCAGCCGCGCTACACCGTCAACGCCCAGGCGGGCGAGGTCGACGTGGTGAGCCCCACCCCCGGCGTGACCGCCGAGCTCTCGTTCCTCACCATCGCCGCGGGCGAGGTCGTGGAGATCGAGCGCGCGGTCGCCTCGACGCTGGTCCCGCAGGGCCAGACCGTGCTGAGCGATGCCCAGCTGCGCGAGCTGGGTGCGCTGATGGCCCAGCTCGAAGACACCTATCCCGTCGATGTCCAGGGGGCGGGCCCGATCGCCCCACTCCTCGACATCGAGTTCAAGATCGCGAGCGACGGCGCGCTCTTGATCAAGCAGATCCGTACCTTTCAACCGTCGCCCTATTCGCCCAACTCGGCTTGCCAGGACTAGACATGACACACTCACGCTTGCTCTCGATCTTCTGTGCTCTCCTCGCCACCTCCGCCTGCAACGGAGGCAAGCAGAGCGATGAGTCGGGCTCCTCGACCGACGCCACCGGCGACAGCGACGGCACCATGGGCACCACCACGACCCCCGAGCCGCTCCAGTGCGGCTACGGCAACGAGATCCTCGACGAGGGCGACGAGGTCGAGTCGGTCGATGGCTGCGTCACCTATATGTGCACGAGCGGCGCGTTGGTCGTCTCCGACGACCGCCGGGCCACCGTCGCGGGCGACCTCGAGCTCGCCACCCAAGAGGCCGTCGACGAGCAGAGCTGCCTGGGCGTGGTGGAGGGCAACCTCGTGATCTCGGGGACGGCCGCCGACCTGACCCCGCTCGCCTCGCTCTATCGCGTGGGCGCCGAGCTCCAGATCACGGCGAGCGCCGCGGTCACCCTCACCGGGCTCGAGGGCGTGGGCGAGGTCGGCGGCAACATCACCATCGCCGACAATGCCAGCCTCACCACGCTCGCGTTCCAGCCGTTCATGACCGCGCTGGGTGACATCACGATCCAGAACAACGACGCGCTCGCCTCCCTCACCGGAGCCGAGTTCATCGGTCAGTGCGGTGCCTGCATCGTCGCCGGGGCGCCCGGCGACCTCGTCGACGACGCCAACGGCGTGGCCGGGGGCAGCGCGGGCGGCACGACCGGCGCGGACTCGGGCGGCGAGGACAGCGGCGCGGGAGCCCCCGGCGGCGACGGCTTCGACGAGCCCTCCGGCGGCACGTTCTACGGCACGATCCTCATCGCCGACAACGACGTGCTCGCCGACGTGTACGCGATCAGCAACCTCTACTTCGCGTGGAGCGACGTCCGGTTCCGCAACAACGCGGTGCTCGGCAGCTTGGTCGGCCTGCAGCTGGTCGAGGTCCGCGGCGACCTCGAGATCAGCGATCATCCCACCATGAGCACGCTCGACGCCGAGTCGTTCGCCGCGGGGATCAGCGTGCTCGGCACGACCACGATCTGCGGCAACGCCGACGGCGTGGCCTGCCAGTAGCCCGAGGCTGGAGATCGAACCATGCGACACACGACCACGCTCACATCGATGCTCGTGCTCGCGGCTACCGCTGCCTGCACCGCCCGCACCCCCACGCCGCTCGAGTGCAGCTACCTCGGCGCGGTGCTCGAGGAAGACGACGAGGCCGACTCGCCCGACGGCTGCCTCACCTACGTGTGCAGCAGCGGTGAGCTGGTCGTCGCCGACGACCGACGCGCGACGATCTCCGGCGACCTCGCGCTCACCACCCAGGCCGCGGTCGACGAGCTGAGCTGCCTGGGCGTCGTCGAGGGCACCCTCGCGATCTCGGGCACGGCCGCCGACCTCACCCCGCTCGCCTCGCTCTACCGCGTGGGGGGCGGGCTCGAGATCACCGCGGGTGAGGCGGTGACCCTCGCCGGGCTCGACGGCATCACCGAGGTCAACGGAGCCATCGTCATCGCCGACAACCCCGGCCTGACCACGCTGTCCTTCCACCCCTCGCTGACCGCGCTCGGGAACCTCACCATCCAGAACAACGATGCGCTCGCCTCGCTCGCCGGGGCCGAGTTCATCGGTCAGTGCACCAGCTGCATCGAGGTCTCGGGGGAGCCCAAGGATCTCGTCGGCGGGCAGCCCGAGGCACGCGATGCCGCGCCGGCCGGCGACGGCTTCGAGCAGCCGTCTGGCGGCACCTTCTACGGCGAGATCCTCATCGCCGACAACGACGTGCTCAGCAGCGTGCAGGCGATGGGCAACTTGTACTACGCGTGGAGCAACGTTCGCTTCCGCAACAATGCCGTGCTCACCAGCTTGGTCGGCCTGCAGCTGTTCGAGGTTCGCGGCGATCTGGAGATCAGCGATCACGCGAGCATGGATACCCTCGACGCCGAGACCTTCGCGGCCGGGGTGAGCGTGCTGGGCACCACCACGGTCTGCGGCAACGCCAACGGCGTGGCCTGCCCGTAGCGCACCACCGCGAGCACGCCCATGGAGCTACGCACGACCCCATGGGCGGCGCAGCAGGCCACGTGGCCCGCACGTGGCCGCCACATCCTCGCCCAGCACGACGAGGAGCACGTGGTGGTCTACCAGGCCTATCGCCCGGAGATCGCCGATCACGTCGTTCGACACCAGCGCTTCGGAGGCCCGTGGAGCGTCGATCGCATGACGTGGATCAAGCCGAGCTTCGCGTGGATGATGTATCGCTGCGGCTGGGCGACCAAGCCGGGGCAGGAGCGCGTGCTCGCGCTGTGGCTGCCGCGGGACGTGTTCGAGGTCGAGATCCTCGCCCGCGCCGTGCACAGCGGCTACGATCCCGAGCGCTACGAGAGCCACGCGGCCTGGCAGGCCGCCGTGAAGCGGTCGGACATACGCCTGCAGTGGGATCCGGATCACGGGCCGAAGGGTCAGGCGCTCGAGCGTCGCGCAATCCAGCTCGGGCTGCGCGGCGCGGCGACCCGCGCGTTCGCCCAGGCCTGGGTGCGACACATCGAGGACGTGACGGACTTCGTCGTCGCGCAGCGGGAGCACCTCGACGCGCTCGAGCGCTTGCAGGCGCCCGTGGAGAGCGTCCTCGCGGTGCGTAGTCCGGCCACGCGCGCGTGGCTGGGACTGAGCGAGTAGGCGGTCTCACCGAGGGCTGGAGTATCGTCGTGCTCGCCATGACCGAGCCGGACCCCGCCTTCTCCACCCTGCGCTACGCCGCCGCCGATCGCATCGCCACGATCACCCTCCACCGACCCGAGCGCCTCAACGCGATCGACGAGCGCATGCCGGGAGAGCTCGAGGCGGCCGTGCAGCGCGCCGCGGCCGACGATGCGGTCCACGTCGTGGTGCTCGAGGGCGCGGGCAAGGCCTTCTGCGCCGGCTACGACCTTCAGCACTTCGCCGCCGCCAAGGGCCCCAACGCGGGCGTGCAGGCGATGCCGTGGGATCCGATGCTCGACTTCGGCCTCATGCATCGCTTCACCCAGCAGTTCATGTCGCTGTGGCGCAGCCCCAAGCCCAGCATCGCCAAGGTGCACGGCTACGCGGTGGCGGGCGGCAGCGACATCGCGCTGTGCTGCGATCTGGTGGTGATGGCCGAGGACGCCAAGATCGGCTACCCACCCGCGCGCGTGTGGGGCTGCCCCACCACCGCGATGTGGGCCTATCGCGTGGGCCCGGTGCACGCCAAGCGCATGCTGCTCACCGGTGATCTCATCGACGGCCGCGAGGCGCACCGCATCGGCCTGGTCAACGAGGTCGCCCCGCCGAGCGCCCTCGACGAGGTCACGGCGCGTCTGGCTCGCCGCATCGCCGCCGTCCCCCGCACCCAGCTGGCCATGCACAAGCTGCTCGTGAACCAGGTCTGCGATGCGGGCGGCCTGCCCAACACCCAGCTCTTGGCCACACTGTTCGATGGCATGGCTCGCCACAACCCGCCCGGGATCGCCTTCAAGGCGCGCGCCGAGGAGGTCGGGTTCCGCCAAGCGGTGGCCGAGCGCGATAGCGGCGAGCCGATTGCACAGCATCCCGACGAGCTCGGCGAGCGTCGCTGACCTCGCTCGTGATACCGTGGCGCATGAACAAGCTAGTCGCGGCGGTAGTGTTCGTGGCAGTGAGTGGCGGGATGTACATGCTG
This sequence comes from Nannocystaceae bacterium, assembly GCA_041600735.1. GTDB lineage: Bacteria > Myxococcota_A > Polyangia > Nannocystales > Nannocystaceae > Paraliomyxa. Next base: position 11,961 of record JBFIJN010000040.1, on the reverse strand, counting down.
TGCGCCAATGCGCATATCGACATCTTCCCGTGCGAGCGAGCGGAGCGGTCCATGGGAGCGCCGGGCAGCCTCATCGAGCCCCCGCTGCGCAAGTCCGACGGCACGTGCAGCCTGCTGGCGCACGACCGCGGCACCAACCCCGGCGGGGAGTACCAGCGCCTCAACCCGGCCGGCTGGGCGCTCCTGGCCGCATTCTGCGGCGGCATCGGCCTCCTCGCGGGCGGCCTCATCGGGTTCCTGACCCGCAAGAAGTCGTAGGCGATCGGGCGGAGCCCGGCGCGTCACCTCGACTCGGCGCGCTCGGCCAGCAACGCCCGAAGGATCGGCACCACCAGTCGGTCGCGAGCCCGTCCGGTTGAGGCCTTGATCTCGATGAGCGTAGGAAGATCGACGACTCGTATCTCGAGCGATCCGTCCGTCATCCACTCCCCACCACGATGAACTCGAGCCCGGAAGCGCACACCTCATCGAGGAGGCTCTCCAGCTCAGCTTGTTTCGGATGAGCGGACACGGCTGAAGCGCCCCAGCATGCGCGTCGTGCGAGACCCCGCCCGCAGCCGCTCGCGTAGCGAGAGCCCGAGCATCCACCGAATTAGACTGCGATCGACCTCTAGCGTGGCGCGGTCGAGCTCGAGGTCGACCTCGACACCCATCGCCGCCAGTGGTTCGACGTTGGGCTCGGCGAGCGCGGTCATGGGTCGATACCGTAGCACGGCGCCCCACCCACCGGTGAGGTGGAGCTAGCGCGCGTCACCGCGCCTCCCGGGAGGGTGCGCGGCGGGCCAGCCGCACGGCGACCTTCTTCGCGGGAGCCTTCTTCGCCGCGGTCTTCTTCGCGGGACCCTTCTTCGCCGCGGTCTTCTTCGCCGGAGCCTTCTTCGCCGGAGCCTTCTTCGCGGGAGCCTTCTTCGCGGGACCCTTCTTCGCGGGACCCTTCTTCGCGGGAGCCTTCTTCGCCGGAGCCTTCTTCGCCGGAGCCTTCTTCGCGGGAGCCTCCTGCGTCGCGGTCGAACCAACCCGCGCATCGAGCTCCTTCACGAGCTTCTTCGGGGCGATGATGCGGTAGCTCTCGACGATGAAGTGCTCGACCTCCGCCCAGTTCGGCTTGGGCCCGAGGCGCATGTCGACGCCGCCGTACTTGCCGACGTACTTCGCGATCTTGAACCTGGGGTCCGACGCGACGAACGAGGCTTGGGCGGCCAAGCTCATGCGAAATCCGAGCTCCATCTCGCCGTCCTCGCCGCGCCCCCAGCCCACGAAGATCTTCCCCGCGACCTTGCAGTGCACGCTCCCCCAGGGCCGATCTTCGTAGGCGCCGGGCAAGCTCAGCACGATCTTCAGCAGTCGCTCGTGGAGGGCGTCGTCGGCCATGCGCCTACGATACACGGCCGCGTACGGAGACGGCGTGCGAGTACTCGAGCGGGGGAGTCACACGGGGCGAGACCGCAGACGCGGCCCGCGGCGGGGTCGCGGTGCGGGTGGCCACGGTGCACGCGACTCCGGTGAGCACCAGCGCCATCGCCCACACGGTCTCCAGCGAGATCGCCTCGCCGCTCAGGCCCCCGATCGCGACCGCGATCACCGGGTTCACGTACGCATAGGTGCCGACCTTCGCGGGCGCGACGTGCTGGAGCAGCCATGCATAGGCCCGGAACGCGACGACCGAGCCGATCACCACGAGGTACAGCCAAGCGAGCCCGGCGGAGGCGGTGAGCTGGGCCGGCATCGCGAGCTCGCCTCGCAGCACGCCGAGACCAGCCAGCGCGAGCCCGCCCGCGAACATCTGACTGCCCGCGGACACCGACCCGCCACGCGGCAGCGGCAGTCGCCGCGCGAGCACGGAGCCGAGCGCCCAGCCAGCCGAGCCGAGCACCACGATCGCGGCCAGCCACCACGAGCCGGCGCCCGGACGCACCAGCAGCGCGGTCCCGCCGAAGCCGAGCACCAGCCCTCCCCACGCCATCAGCGGCGTGCGCTCGCCGTAGGCGCGGCCGGCCAGCGTCATCCACAGCGGTACGGTCGCGACGAGCAGCGCGGCGGTCCCCGAGGGCAGGCCCCGCGACTGCGCCCACGCGATGCTCCCGCTCCCGCACACGAACAACAGCACCCCGAGGACCAGCGCCGAGCGCCACTGCGGTCGAGTCGGCAGCGCCTCACCACGCAAGCGGCCGATGCCGACGAGCACGAGCCCGGCCACCGCGAAGCGGGCGCCGAACGTCACGAGCGGGGGCAGATCCGCGACCACCAGGCGGACCCCGAAGTAGGTCGAGCCCCATACGAGGTAGACCACGAGGAACGCGAGCACGGTCCTGAAGCGGAGGGACATGAGAGGGCTCAGAAGGGTTCAATCGATACAATTTCGAGCGGTCGAAGGAGTCCCCTAATGGGGGCTAGTCAGCCATTTGCGGCGTTGCGGGCAAACAATACTGGACCCCAGGAGGGATGCAATGTGAATATTGTCTCGGTGACAATGTGGTCGCCCAGCCTCGACGGTCGGACCGGACCGCGCTACCTCGCCATCGCCGATGCCCTCGCCGAGGACATCGCGACCGGTCGCGTGGCAGTCGGCGATCGACTCCCGACGCACCGCGATCTCGCCGATGCCCTGGGCGTCACCGTGGGCACGATCAGTCGGGCCTACCGCGCCGCGACCGAGCGGGGGCTCATCACCGGTGAGGTCGGGCGCGGGACGTTCGTGCGCGGGCTGCAGCCGGAATCCAACGCCAGCCGGCTCGAGCTCCGCGATCCCGCCGATCGCTCGCTCATCGATCTGGGCCTCAACTTCCTGCGCGTGCCGGCCCACGATCAGCGCATCACCGACACGCTGGCCTCGCTCGCGCGCGAGCCCGCCGTTGCCTCGCTGTTCGACGAGTACAAGCCGCAAGCGGGGCTGCTGAGCCACCGCGAGGCGGGCACGCGCTGGGTCGCGCGCAGCGGGCTCGAGACGACCCCCGATCGCGTGCTGGTGTGCGCGGGGGCCCAGCACGCGCTGACGGTGGCGATGCTCGGCCTCAGTCGCGCCGGCGACACGATCCTGACCGCCAACATCACCTACCCCACGATGCTCACGCTCGCGCGCGTGCTGGGTCGCCAGCTTCGCGGGGTCGCAATGGACGAAGAGGGCATCGTCCCCGAGGCGCTCGATGCTGCATGTCGCTCGTTCCATCCGCGACTGCTGTACTGCATGCCGACCGTGCAGAACCCGACCGCGCGGGTGATGTCGATGGAGCGTCGCGAGCGGATCGCCGAGGTCGCGGCCCGTCATCGCCTCGCCGTGGTCGAGGACGACATCTACGGCTTCCTCAGCGCCGCGCGCCACCCCGCCCTCACCTCGCTCATCCCCGAGCTCGGCTACCTCGTGTGCGCGTGCACCAAGTCCGTGGCCCCTGGCCTGCGCGTGGGATTCCTGGCCGTGCCCCCCGGGCAAGCGGGGCGCTTCCTCGAGCCGCTGTGGGCCACGATGGTGATGGCCGCTCCGCTGATGGTCGAGATCACCGCGCGCTGGATCGACGACGGCACCGCCGACCTCATGGCCGACGCGCGCCGGGACGAGGCCCGCAGCCGCCAGCAGCTCGCCCGCGGGATCCTGCACGACGTCCCCATCGCCGGAGACCCCGGTGCGATCCACCTGTGGATCCCGCTGCCCGGGCGCAGCTCGAGCGCAGGCTTCGTCGCCGCCGCACAGCAGCGCGGCGTGGTCATCATTCCCGGCGAAGCCTTCGCCGTAGGCGAGCTGCGCACGGCGGCTGTGCGCATCTCGCTAGGCCCCGCGCATGATCACGACGAGCTCGCGCGCGGCGTGCAGATCGTCGCCGAGCTCCTGCGCGGCGTGCAGGCTTCGGGACTGGTGTGATCGAGCGGGTAGACGTCCACGTACGAGTGCTATCGTGCGCCTAGATCGGCTCGGAGGTGGATGTGAAGCACGCGCTGGAGGGAATGTTGGGACTCGTCGCGGCGATCGTCGTGCCCGGCTGTGAGGACGCTGGAGCTCGTGGAGAAGGCCCCATGCTCGCCGGAGAGGCGACGACGGGGACGACCAGCGGGGGCTCCAGCTCGCCCTGCGCCGGTGGCTCGAGCGGCGCGGGGATCGACGGCACGACGGGTGAGTCGCCGGCCGACACGGGAGCGGACACGGGGGAGCCCCCCGCGCAGACGCTCCGCGTGATGAGCTTCAACATCCGTCACGGCGCCGAGTCGAGCCTCGAAGAGGTCGCCGCCGTGATCCGGGCCGAGTCGCCCGATATCGTGACCCTCCAGGAGGTCGACAAGGAAGCCAGGCGCTCGGATCTCGTGTTCCAGTCGTATCGTCTGGGCCAGCTCACCGGCATGGCGAGCCTGTTTCGCAACTCGCTCGTGTTCCCCGAGGGCGGGGAGTATGGCTTGGCGATCCTCTCGCGCTTCCCGCTCCCCAGCTCACAGAAGGTGAACCTCACCTCCGGCACCGAGCAGCGCGTGCTGGTGATCGTCGACGTTCAGATCGACGACGATCACCTGCTGCCGATCGCGATCACGCACATGGGCCTCACCGAGACCGAGCGGGAGCAGCAAGCGACCGAGATCGTGGCCGCCCTCGACGGGCGACCGCTCGCGATGCTCATGGGTGACCTCAATGCCGAGCCCGATGCGGTCGCGATCGAGACGCTGACCGCGGCGTTCACCGATGCGTGGGCGGTCTCCGGGGTGGGCGACGGCTTCACGTTCCCCGCGGGCGTCCCCGACCGCCGCATCGACTACCTGATGCTCGACGAGAGCTGGGGCGCACCGCTCGAGCTCCACGTGCCGGTCACCATGGCCTCCGATCACCGTCCGCTCGTCGCCACCCTCCCCTGGCCGGAGTGAGCGGCCGCCGAGCTACCCCTCGCCGTGCTCGGTCAGCTCGGGTCGTCCAACGACTCGTAGAGCGCATCGGCGAGCAGGAATCGGGCCCAGTGCCCATCGATCGGCGCTCGCCCGGAGGCGCGCTGGTAGGCCGCGAGATCGTCGAGCTCTCCGATGTACCAGGCCCACAAGAAGCGCTCGCGCAGGCCTCGTAGGCCGCGGTGCGCGTGGGTCTCGAGCGCGTCGTCCTCATCGAGACCGGCATCGGAGGGGATGAGCGCCTCGGCCTCCTCCATCACGCCTTCGAGGTGATCGAGACCCGCGTCGGTCAGCGCATACGCCGGAGGCTCGCCCACGCGCTCCACGAGCCCCTGTTGTTCGAGTCGCTCGAGCGCGGGAGCGAGCGCGGCAAGGTCCTCGGCGAGCGGAGCGGAGAGCTCGAGCCCCCCGTCCTCGGCGGGCAGGTCGATCTTCTTGAGCAAGTAGAGCCCGGCCAGGGTGAGCTTGTGCGACTCGGAGATCATCGTGGGCCCGTCATCTCGCCCGACATTCTAGCGCTTGCCGCCGCTCGCGAGTTGACCCCGGCGTCATCGGCGGGCAGCATTCGAAATGAAGGACCATGTTGACGATTCGCCAGCCGCAAGTCGACGTGTTCTGGGCGGCGCGAGACCACGATCTGCTGCCCAAGATCGCCCGCTACCTGCGCGCGGTGGAGCCTGAGCGCAGTGCCGCGCACGAGCGCGCGCTCGAGGCCTGGGTCGAGCGGCAGCTCGTCCACGCATGTGGCCTGGGGGTGCGACGCGCGTGGGATCGCGGCCGCTTCGTTCGCTATGCGCTGGTCTACGGATCAGGCTTCGAAACCCGCGAGCCATGGTCCTCGCGGGTGTTTGCCCGCCCCGGACTCGATGGCACGACCATGATGGACCGCGTCGAGTTCATCCATCGCAACTACCTTCGCGACGACAGCTGAGCACCGTGCCGATCCAGAAGACCGTCCATGTACCGCTGGCCGGGGAAGTGGCCTTCGACGCCTCCGCCGAGCACGAGATCCGCTTTGCGATCGAAGGCGACCCCCCGCCTGGTCTGCGCCTCGCTCGACTGACCCTGGTGGTCTCGGACCTCGGAGGGGTCGTGGTCTACCGTGCGGCGTGGGGCGCCGTGGTCGGGCAGGCGGTGGCGATCGACGGGCCCGTCCCCCCGATCGAGCACGTGTGGGGGGCGATCGACAACCAGGGTGAGGCGCCTCGGGCCATCGCGACGATCTCCGCGCCGTACCTCGTGGCGATCCACACCGTGCTCGTCGCGGCCGAGGAGCTCGAGGAGCCGCCGCAGGACCTCGCCCAAGACGACGAGCCGCTGCGCCGGTGCGAGCCGCGCGACGAGCCGCGGGACGAGCCGCTCGAGGCCCCACCGCCCTGCGCACTGACCTCGCTGCAGCTCGCGGCCTCGGGGGCGACCTCCGCGTCGCGGGTGCCCAACACGCTGCGCGTCGCCGAAGCAGGTCGGCCCGCGCGGCTCTCGTTCGTCGCGGGAGCCGAGGACGCGGTGGAGATCCGCTGGACGCTCGAGAATGCCGCTCGGGCCACCGGGGGGCGACTCGCGCTCTATGCCGCAGACGGAGCCGACCCGGTGTGGCAGGCCAATCTGGGCGCCGAGCTCGTGCGGGGCGGACGGCTCGGCGCCGACAACAACCCGGCCCAGAGCTTCATCGACGCGCACATCCGCCTCGATCGCGCACCGCTGCGCCTGCAGCTGACGCTGGCCGGCAATCCCATCGACGTGATGCGTACCGTGGCGTGGACGTGGATCGACGTGCAGGTCACGCGCATGCGGCTGCGCTGGGGGCACGCCCGCGCGCTGGCCCCCGATCGCGCCGACATCCACGCCACCATGAGGCCCGAGACGCTGCGCCAGGAGCTCCGGCTGCTGCGCACGCTCAAGCAGCAGGGGGCCCCCAACCCGGCGTGGCGCGCGGCCGCCGAGCTGCGCGACGACGACGACGCGGTGGGGATGACCAACGTGGACGCCAACGCCGACGATCGGCTGTACCTGGGCGCCAACCAGTACTACCGCAACATCCAAGAGTGGGAGGACGACAGCGCGTTTGCGGCCCACCGCGCCGCTTGGGGCGATGGTCCGCGGCTGCCGATCATGGTCGAGCTGATGCTGCGGCGCGCCTCGGGGGCGGAGGTGCTCGCCCCGATCGCGGCGCTCGGCGATGCGCGTGTGCTGTGGGACTGGCTCGATCCGCAGCTCGACAAGCACGGCGGCCAGCCCGACGCGGCCTTCATCGAGTGGGCGCTGACCCGCGCCAACGACGATCACACCCACCGCAGCGACGACGACTCCCCGGCGTCGACCAACTGCCACGTGGACGACGGCGGCAAGCGGGGAACCGGAGCGCATCCCGTGTTTCCGACCGGGGTGGGCACCGACGCCAACGCAGTCCCGGTGGGCACGCACCCCTTCGCCGTCGCCACGCTCGCCCCTCGACCGTGGGCCGCGACCTCGAGCTTCTACCGCGGCACCGACCCTCGCTACCAAGGTCACTCGGGCGCGCTGTTCCAGCCCTCGCGGATGGCGGGCGATGCCTATCGCGTGCGCACCTATCTGTGGCGTCGCGCCGACGCGGCGGTCACCCGGGCGGCGAGCGGCGATGCGCTGTGGGCCGCCGCAGAGGCGCTGGGGCAGGTCGCGGCGCCCCACGCCCAGAGCGGGCGCTTCACGGTGTGGCGTGAGCTCAGCGTGGTGCGCTACATCAAGAAGAACGGTGCGATGGCGGCGATCGACTTCGGCCCCATCAACGCCAAGCTCGCGCACGCGTGCATGCGCATCGAGGTGCCGGCGCCCGACCCCGCCGCGGTCAACCGGATCTGGGCCGACGGTGGCTTCGACGCCATGCTGGCTGGCGACGACGGGCACTCGCTGGCCGGCAACAACCGCCTGCGGGCCACGCTGTTGCCCCCCGGCGCGCGGGTGGCCACCACCAACGCGTTTCCGCTGATGAGCTGGACGCGCATGGCCGCGACCGCCGTGCACCAAGCGCTGGGCGTGGTCACCGGCAACGGCGCGCGCGACCTCCGTTTCGCCGCTGCGCAGGGCAACGTCAACTTGCCCGGCCATCCCGAGACCTGGGCGACCGCGCTCGACTCGCTCGCGCTCGACGATCACGCTCCGCTGCAGGTCTCGGTTCCCGCCGGGTTCCCCCAGAACCTCGAGAACGTCGGCTGCGACGTCACCAGCACGCGCGCGTGCTTCCACGATCTGGCCACCTACCTGCTCGGGCGCGCGGCCAAGGACGCCTACGGCCGCGTGCTCTCGGCCATGACTCGCTACCACGACCAGGCGCCGGCGGGGCCCGGCCTCCACGACCCTGCGCTCAGCGACCTCCCCGGCCTCCACCTGTTCCACTTCGAGAGCGTCGCGCCCGGAATGTACGACGTGTCCGGGGCCGCCACCTCCGCGCGGGGCGTCGCCGCCGACCAGCCGTGGACGCGCCGGCGGGGCATCTTCTACGTCTGCTACACCAACTGGGCCGAGAAGATCGAGATCGACATGGCGACCAACGTCGCGCCCACCGTCCCCTCGCTCGTCGACATCAACATTCCCTCGTATCTCTCGCAGAGCTTCATCGACGGCGCCGAGACGCAGCTCGACTACACCGCCTTCATCGCGCTGCGCATGCACTCGGCCGCGGTAGCCGTGCTCGCGACGATGGACGCGCGCGAGCTCGGCCCCGGCCCTCGCCGGGCCGCCAACACCAGCGTGCTGCACGACAATGCCTACGGGCTCACCATCACGGTCAAGAGCCAGGCTCAGCTGCGCGCCAATGCCGTGCGCGACGCGCTACGCCAGGTCCTCCAGCCCAACGTGCAGACCCACGCCCGCGGCGGTCAGGACGAGCGCAAGATCTACGTCTCGCTGGTCGACCCGTTCTCGCGGGTAGCGGCGCAGAAGGTGAAGTTCTGGGTGGGCCGCAACACCCTCGCCGATTCGAACAAGCGCACCCTGTTCACCTTCCTCTCGCACGTGCTCTCGCACGTGGGCCACCGTGTGGTCGACATCCATGTCTACTACCGCAACACCGCGAGCGGGCGCGCCCGCCGAGATGCGGTCGCGGCCTACATCAACGCCACGTTCGCCGCGCTACAGGCCCACGTGCGAGTGCAGTCACAGCACGGCGCCAATGTGTTCGATGCCGTCTACGATCTCAGCTCGCTGGCGACCCACGAGCTCGGCCACACGCTCTTCCTCGGCCACCAGCACGACAATCAGTATGCGTGGCGGCACATCCCGGGCGACGGCTTCAACTGCATCATGAACTACGAGCCCGAGGCCCTGCCCGCCAACAACCACTTCTGTGGTGTGTGCAACGTGGGCCTGCGCGGGTGGAACACGGGGACCAGCGCGGCGCACCGCTTCGACGACTACGACGACGACTAGCCCCCCCGCCGCCGGGCGGTGCCCAAGCGGAGGTCCGCTTGGGCCGGTCCCTGCTACTGTGTGCCGACCGCGATGGTCTCGTTGGTGCTGCTCACACGCTTGCTCGCCGTCCCCCTCGAGTGGACGGCACCCGCGGAGTGCCCCGCGATCGAGCAGGCCCAGCGCCTCGTCGACGCGGAGCTCGAGCGCATCCCCGAGAGCGAGCGCGAGGGGTTGAGCGTCGCGGGCGTGGTGCTGCGCGATGCCGCCGGCTTTCGGCTCGAGGTGGTCCTGCGACGGCCCGAGGCCGCGATCGCGCGGGTGGTCGTGCTCGAGGACTGCAGCGCGGCCGCGGAGGCGCTCGCATTGGTCGTGGCGATCGCGATCGATCCGAGCCGCGTGCCCGGAGTCGACGAGCCCGTGGCCAAGGCCGAGCCCGCGGTGCCCCCCGCCGCGACGGTCGAGCCCAGCGCCGATCCGGGGCGGCCCGTGCTCGCGGAGCCTCCCCCGCTGCCGAGCGAGGAACCCAGCCGACCGCCGGGCGATCCTGTCGCGCCGCGCAATCGCGTGCCCCGGGTCGCGCTGCGCGGCACGGGTGGCGTGGGCGTGGGCGTGCTGCCGCGGGTCGGCGCACAGGTCGGCGGTGAGGTGGCCGCCGTGTGGCGTCGCGCGCGGGTCGGGGTGCAAGTCGAGCACTGGGTGCGCCGCCGTGCTCGCCTCGACGACCCCGCCACCGCCGGCGGTGACTTCTCGATCACCTCGGCGCGGCTGGTGGGTGGGGTGATCTTTGCGTGGCGTCGCCTCGAGCTCCCGCTGGTCGGATTTGGCGGTCTGGGAGCGGTGAGGGCCAGCGGCGTGGGGGTCGCGCAGCCCGCGGTGCGCTCGCTGCTGTGGGCCGAGGCCGGCGCCGCGGCGGGGCTCCAGTGGTTCGTGCGCCCCTGGCTGGGGCTGGGAGCCCACGCCGAGCTCGTGGTGCCGCTGGTCCGCCACACGTTCGTGCTGAGCGACACGCGCATCGTCACGCGCACGGGGTCGGCCGCGGGGGTCTTTCGCGCGGGTCTCGAGCTGCGCTTTCCTTGATACTGCCGCCCCCGAGCGGACAAGGTGTCGAGCAGCCCGTGGCCACCCCCGAGCAACGCGAGCCGAGCTTCGATGAAGTCTTCCGCGCCCATCTCGACTACGTCTGGCGCATCGCCCGGCTCCTGGCCGACGACGCGAGCGCGGATGACATCGCCCAGGAGGTGTTCTTGGTCGCCCGCCGCCGCCTCGCCGACTTCGACGGAGGCTCGCTGCGCGGGTGGCTCTACGGGATCACGCGCAACGTGGCGCGCAACCACCAGCGCGGGCGCCGTCGCTACCTTCGCTTGCTCGAGCGGCTGCCCGAGCCCGAGGCCAGCCCCTCGAGCGACCTCGCCTACCCGCAGGAAGAGGCCGCGGCGCTGATGGATGCATTCCTCGCGGGGCTCTCGCCGGTCAAGCGCGAGGCGTTCGTCTTGCACGTGATCGAGGAGCTCACCGCGGCCGAGATCGCAGCGGCGCTCGGCGTCCCCACGCGCACCGTGTACTCGCGCGTCCGCGCCGCGCAGGCCGAGCTCGAGCGCTTCGTCGCTCGCCGCCGTCGGCAGCTCGAGAGGGCCCGATGAGCGATCCAACCCGAGATCTCGAGGCGTGGGCGGCCTGCTATCGCGCCGCCAGGCGCCCGAGCCCGGCGCGCCGCCGGGCCATTCGAGCCGCGGTGCTCGAGGCCGCGGCCCACGAGGACCGCAGGATCCGTCAGCAGCGCTGGGTGGGCCTGGGGATCATCGTGGCCGCGGGGGTGCTCGCTGCGCTAGCGATCGGGCAGCTGCTCGGCGGTCGCAGCATGGCCGCGGGGGCGGAGCGCGACCCGATGCTCGCGCCCCATGGCGCGACGATGGGCGAGCCCGCCGAGGGCTTCGAGATCCGCAGTGACGAGTCGAGCCCGCGCGCCGCGACCCCGCCCGTGACCGACTCCGCGCCCACGATCGAGGAGCCGGCCCCCGCCGCCTCGACTCCCGCGACCGCCGCCGCCACCTCCACCTCCACCAAGCCGCGCCGCGTCGAACCGGCGCGTCCGTCGGTGGTCGCGCCCGTCGCTGGATCCCGCGCGCTCGATGATCTCGAGAGCATGCGATTGCTCCGCGAGGCGGAGCGTCGGCTCGAGCATGACGCGGCGGCCTCGCTGCGCCTGCTCGAGCGTCATGCCCAGCAATTTCCTGGTTCGTCGCTGGCGCTCGAGCGCGAGGCACTCACCGTGATCGCGCTATGCAGCGTGGGGCAGATGAAGGCGGGGCGCGAGCGGCAGCGACTGTTCCTCCGCGCCAACGGCCAGAGCGCCTACGCAGCGCGAGTGGCCGGCGCGTGCACGGTGCCGCCCTCGGCCGAGCCCTGAGTCGGCCCGGCACACTTTCGTTGGTACTCTGCTCGCGCGTCGGACATCCCCGGGTATGAACATGACCCCCCATATTCTTGGTGTCGCCACGCTCTTGCTGGTGGCGTGCGACCTTGGCAAGACCAACCTCGGCGAGCTCCCCGATTCCACCGATTCCACCGACGACGGTGGCGCCACTGACTCTACCGACGAGGGTGGTTCCGCTGATTCCACCGACGACGGGGCCACCGCCGCCTGCGAGCCCGCATGGACCGTGACTCCACCGATCCGCGACGGGGCCCAGACCGTGGCATCCGCGGTGCTGGGGCTCG
>JBFIJN010000039.1:0-30949 GCA_041600735.1 Nannocystaceae bacterium | reverse complement strand
GCCCCCGCCCCCGCGGCCCCGGCCGCCCCGAGCGACGCTGCGCTGCGCACGCGGGCGCAGCACGTGCTGGCGCTGGTCGAGGGGACGCTGCCCGTCACGGTGGATGCAGATGCGCTGTTCGTGTTCGATGCGGCCGATCCCGCGTGGAGTCGGGCCGCGGATCGCTGGATCGTGCTGCTCGAGGGCATCAACCGCGCCACGGCCGAGCCGGTCGCCGACGCGGCGCCGCCCAAGAAGTCCAAGAAGTCCAAGGCGCCCCCCGAGGAGGACCCCGCAGCGGAGCCCGGGTCGCCGGGTAGCGGCGCGGATGCGCTGATCGCTGCCTACCTCGTGTTCTTCTCGCAGCCCGCCGCGCAGCAGCTCGAGCAGCTCGAGGCGCATCGCAGCGCGCGTACGCAGGCAGAGCGCGAGGCCAAGCGCGAGGAGGCCCAGCGAGAGCGAGCGCGTCGGCTCGATGAGAAGGCGGCGCTCATCGAGGCCTTTCTCTCCGGCGAGGCCGACCCCTCCGTCGATCCCCGCCCGTGGCTGAGCCGGAGCCTGATCGCCGAGAGCTCGCCCGCGCTGTCGCCCGCCCGCCGCGCGCGGATCCTGGCCGGGACCACGCCGCCGAGCGCCGAGGCGGCGGACCCCCCCGCTGGCGCCGAGGCGACGCCCGCCAGTCCGGCCGAGCCGGCGACGCCCGCCAGCCAACCCGCGGCCCACGAACCCCACGATGAGCCGACGGCCGACGCCGAGCCTCCGACCCCGGCGCAGGAGGACGCCAGCGCGGTGCTGCTCGCCGCCGAGGCACGATACGACGCCGCGTGGTTGGCGCTGGCGCGGCTCAGCCCCGAAGAGCGTGAGGCGATCATCGAGCGCAGGGCCCAGGCGCTGGCCGCAGCGGCCTCGGCGGCGGCGGCCGATGCCGTGGAAGCACCTCCCGAGCCGGTGACGGTGGAGGCAGACTCCGCCGCCGCGGTCCAGGACGCCGACCAGCGCGCCGCACGGGCGGCCGCGGAGCGAGAGCAGGCGCTCCTGAGCGCCAGAGAGGCCCGCAGCGAGTCGCTGCGCGTGCTGGCCGAGGAGCGCGCCGCCCTGCTGTCCATCAAGGAGGCTCAGGCGCGCTTTGCCGGCGAGCTCGAGCGGCGCCGCGGGCAGGTCGCGGTGCTGCACGAGACCACGCTCGAGTGGGAACGCAAGGTCGCGGGGCTCGAGGCCCAGACCAGCGACGTCACCGAGGCCGCCGACGCGATGTACGAGCCGCTGCGCGAGAGCCTCGGCGAGGCCCGCAACGACCTGCGCACGCTGCTCGACATGCTCGGGGCGCTGGGCACCACCGTCCCCGATCCAGACGACGTACCGCGCGCCTCCGGCAACACCGATCGCTCCGAGGTCGAGGAGCTCCGCCGCGAGCTCGCGGCACAGACCGAGGAGCTGCGCGCCAGCGAGTCCGAGATGATGTGGGCGTTCGCGAAGGCCGTGCGCGATGACGCGGTGGCGATGAACGGCGCGCGGCTGCAGCTGCTCGAGCTCGGGTCGGCGGGGCTGCGCAGTGCGATCACCGGCCTCGGCGACGAGGGCTTCGATCAGGTGCGCCGCGAGCTCGATCAGATCGCGCTCGAGCTGCGCTTCCACGCCCGCGCCTGGCCGCGCATGGTCGCGACCCAGCTCGAGGTCGCACGCTCGCGACCGCTGGGGCTCACGTTCGGCATCTTGCAGCTCACGGTGCTGCTCGGGATCTTCGTCGCCTGGCGACGGACCGCCGACGGGTTCCTCCAGCGCCTGCGCGACCGCATGCTCGAGCGCGGCCTCGACACGGGAGCGCCCAACCTCGCGTCCTCGATCCTCTACTACGTTCGCCGGGTCCGCTCTCCCATCGAGTGGTGGGCCGTGGCGCTGGTCGCCAATTGGTTCTTCGCCGATCTCACCGACTTCCCCGAGCTGCGCCTGCTGTGGCTGGTCGCCTCGTGGAGCCTGATCGGCTGGACCCTCGTGCTGCTCCTCGATGCGGTCGCCGCCCGTCAGACCATCGGCGAGACCGAGAGCACCTCCACGCTGCGCCTCTATTCGCTGCGGCTGGTCTGCTACACCGTGGTGGCCGTCGGCCTCGTGCTCTCGCTGACCAAGGAGATGGTCGGGGTCGGCGCGATCTATGGGTGGATGCTGAGCTTTTGCTGGGTGCTGTTGATCCCGGTGGTGTTTCGGCTCGTGCAGCAGTGGCGTCCGATCATCTTCGAGAGGATCGATGCCACCGGCGGTCGGGACCCAGTCAGCCGCTGGGTCGCGACCCAGCGCAGCGGCTGGCGCAGCTACGCGAGCGGTCTGGTGGGCGGGGTCTACCTGCTCATCTTCGGGCTCTCGCGCTGGGGCGGGCGCTTGCTGCAGGGGGCCGAGGTCACCCGCAGAGTGCTCGCGTACCTGTTTCGCCGCTCGGTCACCCGCCGCTCGCGCAACGACGAGGTCGACGTCACCCCCATCACCCCCGCCGCGCGCGAGGCGCTGGGCCCCGAGCACCCGAGCAACGTCGTCAGTCCCGTCCTCGGCGACATCGAGGAGGACCTCACCACGTTGTTGCTCCACAACGACTCGGCCATGGTCGCAGTGGTCGGAGAGCGGGGCTCGGGGAAGACCTCGTTCCTGCGGCGGCTGGCCGCGCGCCCCGACCTCGGCCCGACCGTGATGGTCGAGTGCCCCCCGGGCAACGTCGACGCGACGTTTGCCGCGCTCGGTGCCGCGCTGCAGACCTCGGCCGACCCCGCCGCGATCCGGGCCGCGCTGCTCGCCTACCCCAAGATCCGCGTGTTCGTCGATGACGTCCAGCGCCTCGTGCGTCCCACCATCGGCGGCCTTGCCGAGTTCGATCGCTTCGCGGAGTTCACCCGCCAAGCGGGCCCCGACGTGGACTGGGTGTTCGGGATCGGCGCCCCCGTCTGGGGGTACCTGAGCCGCGCCCGCAGCGATCGCATGATCTTCGATCGCGTGGTCGAGCTCGAGCCGTGGTCCGATACTCAGATCGGCGAGCTCCTGGCTGCGCGGAGCCTCGCCGCCGACCTCACGCCCTCGTTCGCTCGGCTCGCGATGGGCGGCACCAACGAGCGCCCCGCGCTGCCCGACGACATCGAGCGGGCCACGCGGGGGTTCTACCGCATGCTGTGGGACTCGGCCGACGGCAATCCTGCGGTCGCGCTGGAGATCTGGCGCAACTCGCTGTGGATCCGCGAGGGCTCGGCGCAGGCCGAGGTGCGCCTGTTTCGCGATGCTCCCGCGGGGGACATCGAGCGCCTCCCGCTCGCGGCGCTGTTCGTGCTGCGTGCGATCGTCCAGCTCGAGCGCGCGGCAATCGAAGACATCGTGGAGTGCACGCGGCTCCAGCAGGCCGAAGTGAACGAGTGCGTGGCCGCGTGCCTGACCCGTGGGTACGCCGAGCGCTGCGCCGATCGGGTGCGGATCTCGTGGCCTTGGTACCGGACCATCACGCGCGTGCTCGCGCGCCAACACCTCCTGGGGAACTGACCTTCACATGACACTCACATCGTTCGTGCTCGCCGCAGCCCTCGACGACGCGGTCCCTGGCGACATCGGAGCCATCGCCGATCTCGTGCGCTGGACCGGAGTCTTGACCTCCCTGGTGGTCGTGCTCGGGGCCCTGTTCGCCCTGCGCTTCCTGCGAGAGTCGGTGGAGCGGCTGAGCACCCGCTTTGCCGCGCGGCGCCTGCTGTTCCAGAAGCTCGCGACCTTCATGCAGTTCGGGGTCTACGTAGGCACCGCGATCGCCGTGATCGTGATGAGCCTGCGCCTCGATGCAACGGCGCTCGCGCTCATCGGCGGTACCGTCGCCGTTTCGGTCGGCTTTGCCATCAAGGACCTGGTGGCCTCGTTCATCGCCGGCATCACCATCATGATCGACCGGCCGTTCCAGGTCGGTGATCGCGTGATGTTCGGCGGCGAGTACGGAGACATCACGGCGATCGGCCTGCGCTCGGTGCGGCTGCAGACGCTCGATGACAACACGGTCACGATCCCCAACAACAAGTTCCTCAACGACATGACCTCGTGCGGCAATTATGGCGCGCTCGACATGCAGGTGGTGATGGATTTTCACATCGGCGCCGACCAAGATCCCCTGCGCGCGCGCTCGATCGTCTCCGAGGCGGGGCTGAGCAGCCGCTACGTGTACCTGCCCAAGCCCGTGGTCGTGCTGGTGACCCAGGTCGTGCTCGACAACATGGTCGCGATCCGCCTGCGCCTCAAGGCCTACGTGCTAGATACCAAGTTCGAGAAGGCCTTCGAGACCGACGTTCACCTGCGCGTGCTACAGGCGTTTGCTGCGCAAGACATCGGGCCGCCGGCGATCCTGCACCGCCACGTAGGCGGCTCCAGCATGGGCCGCACCAGCCCCTCGATCCAGGCGGTCTCCTGAGCGCACGCGAGAGGACTCTCGATGCCCACCGTCCAAGAGGCGCTCGACAACCCGGTCGTCCACACCTTCGCGGTGATCATCATCGCGGTGATCGTCACGAGCGTGGTGATGCGCCTCGTCAAGCGGGGGCTGCAGGCCCGCATCACCGACAACGATCTTCGCTACCGGGCGAGCAAGGTCACCAGTGTCGTCGGGTACATCATCATCATCATCATCATCGGGGTTCAGACCGCGGGGCAATTCTCGGGGTTCACCGTCGCGATCGGAGCAGCGAGCGCCGGCATCGCGTTCGCCCTGCAAGAGGTGATCGCGAGCTTTGCCGGGTGGCTGGCGGTCGCGCTCGGCGGCTTCTTCAGCGTGGGGCACCGGGTGCAGCTCGGCGGCATCAAGGGCGACGTCATCGACATCGGCTTCCTGCGCACGACGATCATGGAGTGCGGAGGCTGGGTGAACGGCGATCTCTACAACGGGCGCATCGTACGAGTCGCCAACAGCTTCGTGTTCAAGGAGCCCGTGTTCAACTACTCGGGCGACTTCCCGTTCTTGTGGGACGAGATCGTCATCCCCATCAAGTACGGCTCGGACTACGAGCTGGCGCGCAAGATCCTGGCCGACGCGGCGGCCGCGGCCGTCAGCGAGCACACCGAGCACGCCCGCGAGCACTGGGCCAAGCTCGTTCGCACGTATCGCATCGAGGACGCCAAGATCGAGCCGCTCGTGACCATGATCGCCAATGACAACTGGGTGGAGCTCACGCTGCGCTACGTGGTCGACCATCGTGCGCGACGCGTGACCAAGGACCTGCTGTTCAGGAGCATCGTGCGGGACATCGAGGCCAGCGAGGGCCGGGTCGGGCTCGCCTCGATGACGGTTCACCTCGTGGAGACGCCGACGTTCAAGGTCTCGCTCGAGGAGCGGTCCTCCGCCCCGCTGCTGAAGCGACCCGACTGACCGGCGTCGTCATCGTCCTCGTCATCGTCCTCGTCCTCGTCGAGCCGGGCGCACGAACGATCGTCGGCGATCACCCACACGTACATCAGCCGCGTGCGATCGATGATGTAGCCGGGCTCGTCCTCGCCCGGCGCCACATACAGCAGCTCGTGCCCCTCGTTGGAGCGCAGCACCACCGCCACCAGCAGGTGGCCGCGCCGGCGCAGGCCGAGCGCCAGGTCGGGAAAGCTCAGGCTCCCGTGGCCGGGCTTCACCGGCTGCAGCCGCACGAAGCTCTGGCCCCACGAGCCCAGCAGCTCGGAGTAGACCGTGTCGAAGCCGGGCACGATCACCGCCTGGAACAAGAAGAACGCGCGCAGCTGGGGGATCGAGTAGATGCGCACGTGATGCTTGTTGACGGTGCGAAAGTGCTCCTCGAGCCGCGCGGCGAGCCGCGCATCGAACACCTCGGCGACCACCCGCGGCTTGCCGTGGGCCGCGCCGTGCGCGACCAGCAAGTCCTCGAGCTTGAGCAGCGCGGTGGTCGTGCGCGCATCGTTCTCGCCGTGGACGTCGGTCACGAAGATCACGGCCTCGAGATCACCCACATGACCGAAGCCCGCGGGGAGATCGACGAGGTGGCGGCTCGCCATCCAGTCGGCCACCCGCACGTGCACGGAGCTGTCCTCGACGACCTCGGTGCCTTGGCAGGTGAACGCGTAGCTGCCGTCGGGTCGCAGGGTGAACGTGCCGTGGTACTTGGGCACCAAGCCGCGCTCGACGAGCTCGCTGTGCTCCTCGAGCGCATCCCGGGCCCGCTGCTCGGCCGCCTCGTCCTCGACCAGCACCAGCACCTCGCCGCGCAGCTGCTCGCGCAGCAGCTCCTCGAGCATGTAGATCGAGCCGCGGCGAAAGCCGCACACCAGCACGCGACCAATGTGCGTCTGCGGCGTGCGCTCGAACGCCGGGGCGCGGGGAGCCGTCGGCAGATCGACGCTGGGGTCCGCCTCGGCCACGAGCTTCGGCTCGCTCTCGACGAACTCGCGGATCGTGCCGAAGTTGTCGGCCACCGCCACCACCCCGATGCTACGCTCGGCGATCGGCGGATCGCTCGGCTGTGGATTCACCGCCACGCGAAACTCGGCGCCCACCCCATCGCCCGTGGCGAGCAGCAGCCCCACCGGGACCACCGTGGAGCGCCCCGCGAGGCCGCGCCGCATCAGCCGATCGATCGCCTTGGCCGGATCGGGCCCGAGATCGGGGGGCTCGCGCATCGAGAACCCGAGGCCATCGGTCTGGAAGAAGCAGGTGTAGAGCTCGTGACCGCGGCTCGTGAGCAGCTCCTCGAGCAGATCACCGAGGCCTGGGCGACGCACCACGCCGGCGGTGAACAGCGCGATCAAGCGATCGGTGGGCACGACGAACGCGCGGAACGTGCGGCGTCCGGGAGCCACCGCCGCGTGGGCGGCCGCGACGTTGCTGTCATCGAGGATCTCCGCGATGATCACCCGCTGGCGCTCGTGGGTGCCCCTGTGCCCCCGCTCCACCTGGGCGCGCACCCGCTCCACGATGTTGAGCAGCGAGTGGATCGTGTCCGCGTCGGGCGACGGCTCGTCGTGGTCGGCCAGCAGCAGGATGCGCTTGGCGTGGACCAGGTCGGCGCGCGCGATCAGCATGTCGTCTCCATCGGCGCGCTCGCGGTAGATCACGCGAGAGAGCTCGGGCGTGCGCAGGAAGTCCGGCGGCTCTTCGGTGCGACCGACCACGAGATAGCCCGCGCCCGTGAGCCCGCGCCGCCACAGATCGCGGAACCACGGGGCCGAGAGCACGCGATTGTCGGTGGGCAGCAGCTTGCGATAGTAGCGGCGCAGCTCCGTGAGCAGCCGCGGCGTCGATGCGGAGACCCCCACGATCGCCGTGTGACCGCGCAGCCCCGGCGGGCGCATCCGCGAGAGCTGGAGCAGCTCGTGCACCACGTCGGTCCCCAGGCCGATCAGGAACGACACCAAGAACAGCCCGAACACCGTCAAGCCAAGGCTGATCAGCACCAGCGGCAGGGCGATCGGCGACGAGAGCATGTTGCCGGGGTCTTGCACCTGACGAAACGACCACCACAGCAGCGTCGAGAAGCTGCGATCTTCGCCGTCGATCTGCTCGTCCTCGTTGACGTCGACCTGCACCCCCTCGTGCTCGGCCAGGTGGAACATCACCAGCGCCCCGGTGAACGAGAGCCCGCCCACCACGAAGCCCATGAGCATGATCTGCCGGGCGCGCTCGCGCCGCGACAGGATCGACCACAGGTCGCGGACCAGCGGCGCCCAGTAGCTGACCAGCAGCAGCATGCGGCTGAGCCGGAACAGCCGCAGCCAGCGCGCGCGCGCGGGATCCAGCGGCAGCGGGACGAACGAGATCAGCGCCACCAGGTCGATCAAGAGCAGCAGGATCGACCCGCCGCGCGTGCGGCCCGCGTAGCGACCCGGAGCGGGCCCGTCCATGCCGCTGCCCTCGTCGGCCTCCGCCGCGCGACTGCGGGTGCCGAGCAGCACGAACACCCGCAGCACGAACTCCGAGAGGAACACGCTGAAGAACAGCGGATCGAACGCCCGCAGCCACGAGAACGGAAGCAGGCTGAGGATGATCGCAGCGCTCAGCAGCAACCGCGCCGTCGTGCTCTCGAGCACGCGATCGATCTCGTATACCCAGCGCAGGTTCCTCGGGGTCCTCGGCGCGGGCGAGCGGGGCACCGGGGGAGGATAGACCGAGGACGGCCGCGATGGCACCCAGCGCCTCGCAACACGTTGGCCGGTGGGCCGCGCTCGCGGGGCGGCTAGCGACCGCTCAGCGCCTTGGCGTCGGCCAGCACCTCATCTGCGTGCACTCCGGGATCGACCCCGCGATACACTTTGGCGACCTTCCCATCGGCCCCGATGAGGAAGCTGTCGCGGCCCGTCATCCCCAGTGTGGTGTCGACCCCGAATGCGTTCGCCCACGTGTGGTCCTCGTCGGCCACGAGCGGAAACGGGAGCGCGTGCTCCTTGGCGAACTCGCGGTGGGACTCGTCGGAGTCGCTCGACACGCCCACGATGCGCACGCCCGCCTCCTCGTAGCGCTTCCACACGTCCCGGAACGCGCACGCTTCCTTGGTGCAGCCCGGCGTGCCGTCGCGCGGATAGAAGTACACGAGCGTCGGCGTGCCGCCGCTCGATAGATCGATCTCGGTCCCATCGTGCGCCCGCTGTCGCAGCGCCGGCGCCGGGGCGCCGACCGCCAGCGTTGCGTCCGCCGAGCGCCCGGCGCAGCCCCAGCCGGGCCCCACCGTCGCGGGCAGCAGCAGTGACGACAGCACCCAGCCCAGGACTCGCGAGCGGCCACGCATGGCCTTTCCTTAGCCGATCCCACCCGGGTTGTCCCGCCGCCGCGCGGCGAGTGCCCCCGCTACCGCCCCTCACCGTCGGCGAGGCTCGGGCGGGCCGAACGCGACCTTTCGGGCCACATCGCGCCCACCGCCGCAACGCACGCCCTCGGTGGTCGATGAGTCGGGGCATGTCCCTGCTCGACCCGACCCTCGATCTCGTCTTCAAGCTCCTGCTCACCCGCAAGCCGGCGCTGCTTCGCGACATGCTCGAGGCCATCCTCGGCAAGACCATCCGCACGCTGACCGTCCTCAACCCCGGCATCCCCGGCGAGCTGAGCCGCGACAAGGCCATCATCCTCGACATCCGCGCGCTACTCGACGACGGGTCCCGCGTCGACCTCGAGATGCAGATCCGGGTCACTGCAATCCTCCCGGCCCGCCTCGTCTACTACGGCGCCCGCGACTACGCCGACCAACTGGCGCGCGGCAATGACTATGACCGACTCACCCCCACCACCGTGATCGTCTGGCTGGTCGAGCCCATGGTCCCACCCCTCGACCGGCTCCACTCGATCTTCGAGCTTCGCGAGCGCCACACGCACCGCTTGTTCAGCGACCAGCTCTCCATTCACGTGCTCCAGCTCTCGGCGCTCCCTCCGTCCTCCACGACCGGCTATGATGATGGGGTCCTACGCTGGGCTCGGTTCTTCTGCGCCCGCGACCTCGCCGCGCTCGACCAGCTCGCCTCGGAGGATCCCATCATGAGCCTCGCCAAGCAGACCCTCGAAGAGCTCTCCCAGGACCCCTCGACCCATCGCCTCGCCCGCGAGCGGGCCGATGCGCTCAAGCTCTACGAGCTCGAGCTCGCCGCCACCCGTCACGAGGGCCACAAGGAGGGCCACAGCGAAGGCCGCAAGGAGGGCCACAGCGAAGGCCGCAAGGAGGGCCACAGCGAAGGCCGCAAGGAGGGCCGGGCCGAGCTCCTGCTCGAGCTGCTCGCGACGCGCTTTGGGCCCCCGTCCGCGGAGGTCCGCGCGCGCATCGAGGCCGCCACGATCGCGCAGCTCGACGCCTGGGCCAAGCGCGTGCTGACGGCCGCGACGCTCGCCGACGTGCTCGCGCCCTGGTAGCCTCGGCCCGCCATGAGCGCGAAGAACGGAAACCACGCCGAGCACGGCCCCGTGCGCATCGAGACCGACAGCATGGGGGAGATCGAGGTCCCCGCCGATCGCTACTGGGGGGCGCAGACCCAGCGCTCGCTCCATCACTTCAGCATCGGCCACGACCACTTCACGCGGCCGATGATCCGCGCGCTGGGCATCCTGAAGAAGGCGGCCGCGCTCACCAATGGCGACCTCGAGACCCTGCCCGCCGACAAGGTCGCGCTCATCACCCGGGCGGCCGACGAGGTCATCGAGGGCAAGCTCGACGATCACTTCCCCTTGTTCGTGTGGCAGACCGGCAGCGGCACTCAGACCAACATGAACGCCAACGAGGTGATCAGCAATCGCGCGATCGAGGTCGCAGGCGGGGAGATGGGCAGCAAGAAGCCGATCCACCCCAACGACGACGTGAACCGCGGGCAGTCGTCCAACGACACGTTCCCCACCGCCATGCACATCGCGGCGGCCGAGCAGGTCGTGCACGCGCTGCTGCCCAGCCTCGACCGCCTGCGCGACACGCTGCACGGCAAGGCCACCGCCTTCAGCCACGTGGTGAAGATCGGTCGCACCCACTTGCAAGACGCAACCCCCGTCACGCTGGGCCAGGAGATCTCGGGCTGGGTCGCGCAGCTCGACCATGTGCGCTCCGCGGTCGAGCTGGTGCTGCCGCAGGTCTACGAGCTCGCGCTGGGCGGCACCGCGGTGGGGACCGGCCTCAACACGCACCCCGAGTACGCGGTCCGCAGCGCCGCGCACATCGCCACGCTCACCGCGCTCCCGTTCGTGACCGCCCCCAACAAGTTCGCCGCGCTCGCCGGCCACGACGCGCTGGTGCTCCTGCACGGCACGCTCAAGACGCTCGCCGCCGCGCTCAACAAGATCGCCAATGACGTGCGCTGGCTGGCCTCGGGGCCGCGCTGCGGCATCGGCGAGATCGTGATCCCCGAGAACGAGCCCGGGTCCTCGATCATGCCGGGCAAGGTCAACCCCACCCAGAGCGAGGCGCTCACCATGATCTGCGCCCAGGTGATGGGCAACGACGTGGCCGTCAACGTGGGCGGGATGAGCGGCAACTTCGAGCTCAACGTGTTCAAGCCGGTGATGATCCACAACGTGCTGCACTCGCTGCGGCTGCTCAGCGACGGCATGGACAGCTTTCGCCGCTTCTGCGCCGAGGGCATCGAGCCCAATCAGGCGCGCATCGACGCCAACCTGCACGGCAGCCTCATGCTGGTCACCGCCCTCAACCCACACATCGGCTACGACAAGGCGGCCAAGATCGCCAAGCAGGCCCACGCCGACGGCACCACGCTCAAGGCCGCCGCGGTGGCGCTCGGCTACCTCACCGCCGAGCAGTTCGACGCGTGGGTCGACCCCGCCGAGATGGTCGGCCCCAAGTGAGCGGCAGCGCCGCTGACAACCCCCTGCTGGGGCTCGCGCCGCCGCTGCCGTTCGATCGCATCGAGGCCGCCCATGTCGCGCCCGCGATCGACGAGCTGCTGCGTCGCGCGCGAGCGACCATCGCTGCGATCGTCGACCACGGGCCTCGCGACTACGCGGGCACGCTCGCCGCGCTCGACGACGCGATCGAGCCGCTCTCGCGCGCGATGGGTGTGGTCGAGCACCTCGAGTCGGTGGCCACCAGCGACGCGCTGCGCCAGGCCTACGATGCGGTGCTGCCGGAGGTCACCGCCTTCCACTCGTCGATTCCGCTCGATCCAGGGCTCTACGCCGCGCTCGTCGAGGCGGCCCGCAACGAGGGCGTCGAGCCCGAGCGCGCCGGGGGACCCGCGCTCTCGCCCACCCGTCACCGACACCTGCGCAAGACCCTCGACGATTTCCGCCGCCACGGCGCGGAGCTCCCCGCGGCCGGCAAGCTGCGCCTCGCCGAGCTCGACGTGGAGCTGAGCCGGGTGACCACGCGCTACGCCCAGAACGTGCTCGACGGCACCAACGCGTTCGAGCTGATCATCGACGACGAGGCGCGCCTCGCCGGGCTGCCGCCCTCGGCCCTCGATGCCGCGCGAGCCTCGGCGCGGGCCAAGGGTCGCGAGGGCTGTCGCTTCACGCTCCAGGCGCCCTCCTACATCGCGCTGATGAGCTACCTCGACGACGAGGCCTTGCGCGCGCAGATGTGGAAGGCGTTCAACACCCGCGCGTGCAGCGAGCCCTACGACAACCGCCCGCTCGTCCGCGAGATCCTCCGCCTCCGGCGCGAGCGCGCGCGGCTGCTCGGCTTCGACTGCTTCGCCGACCTCGTGCTCGAGGACCGCATGGCCAAGAGCGGCGCCAAGGCGCGGGCCTTCATCGACGATCTGCGCGAGCGCTCACAGGCCGCCTTCGCGGCCGAGAACGCGGCCCTGCACGCGTTTCGCTGCGAGGTGGAGGGCCCCGGCGCGCCCCCGCTGCAGCCATGGGACGTGGCCTACTGGGCCGAGAAGCAGCGACGCGCGCGCCATGACTTCGACGAGGAGGCGCTGCGGCCCTACTTCGCGCTGCCGCGCGTGCTCGAGGGCATGTTCGAGCTCGCGACGCGGCTCTACGGCGTGCGCATCCAAGCCGCGCCCGCGCTCCCCACCTGGCACGACCGCGTCGACGCCTACCACATGGTCGACGAGCGAGGGGAGCCGCTCGGTGCGTTCTACGTCGACGCCTACCCGCGCGAGACCAAGCGCGACGGCGCGTGGATGAACGGCCTGGTCACCGGGCAGCCGAGCGCCGCAGCCAAGGGCGAGCCCGAGCGCTGGTCCCCGCACGTCGCCCTCATCTGCGCCAACGTGACCGAGCCGGTCGGCGACGCGCCCGCGCTGCTCACCCACCGCGAGGTCGAGACCCTGTTCCACGAGTTCGGCCACCTGCTGCACCACATGCTCTCGCGCGTCGAGGTGCCCAGCCTCGGCGGGACCAACGTCGCGTGGGACTTCGTGGAGCTGCCCTCGCAGATCATGGAGAACTGGGCGTGGGAGCGCCCGTGCCTCGACATGTTCGCGCTGCACTTCCAGACCGGGGAGCCGATCCCCGATGCGCTGTTCGAGCCGCTTCGCCGCGCCCGCACCTACCGCGCCGCCAACATGATGATGCGTCAGCTCGGCTTTGCCGCCGTCGACCTGCTGATGCACATCGAGCTCGACCCCGACACCGAGCCCGACGTGCTCGGCCGCGCCCGCGAGGTGCTGAACCAGCACGCCGCCGCGCCGCTACCCTCCGACTACGGCATGATCGCGAGCTTCGGCCACCTGTTCGCGCACCCCGTGGGCTATGCCGCCGCGTACTACTCGTACAAGTGGGCCGAGGTCCTCGACGCCGATGCGTTCACCCGCTTTCGCGACGAGGGCCTGTTCAGCCGCGAGGTCGGGCGCAGCTTTCGCGAGCAGATCCTCGCCCGCGGAGACAGCCGCGATCCGATGGCGCTCTACGTGAGCTTCATGGGCCGCGAGCCCTCGGTCGAGCCGCTGCTCGAGCGCAGCGGCCTCGGCTGATGGCCCGACGCGGGCGCGCTCGCTAGAGCGCGTTCGCAAAGATCTCGCGCGGGACGAGCTCGAGGCCCAGCGTCGCGAGCTCGAGGGCTTCGTCGCCCGAGGCGGTGACGTTCACGAAGCCCGCTGCCGAGCGCACGAACGCCTCGAGACGCTCGGCCACCGGGGACACGAGCACGTAGGCCTGCAGCGCCTCGATGCGCCGGTAGTGTGCCCACTTCTCACCGCGATCGTAGGCCTCGGTGCCAGGCGAGAGCACCTCGACCAGCACAGAGGGGTTCACGACGGCATTGGCGTCCTCCGCATCGACCTCGACCGGACCACACACCACGGCGACATCGGGGTAGGTCGACAAGCCGGTGGTCGGGATGCGCACGCGAAGGTCGGGGGAGAAGACGCGGCACCGCGTGGGATCGAGTGCGCGGCGCAGCACGAACGTGACCTCGGCGATGAGCCGCGCATGCTCGGGCGTGCCGCCAGCCATCGCGAACACTCGACCGTCGAGGAATTCATGGCGCAGGCCCGTCTCGCGCTCGCGTGCGAGGTACTCCGCGTAGGAGAAGCGATGATGGGCGGCGTGCTCGACCACGACGTCTCAGTATAGCCATAGCCGCGCGCGGACGTCTCGCGACGGTCGCGCGCCCGCCCTCGCGCGAGCGCGTGACTCACTGCGCGAGCTCGGCCCCGTCGGGGCCGATCACCAGCGTCCGCTCCCCCTCGCGCACGCTGGCTCTGCCCGCTTCGAACGGCTCGGCCTCGCTGAAGCGCGGCGGGATCACCACCTTGCCGGAGGCGTCGATGTAGCCCCACTTGCCGCCGACCATGCGGTAGTGCTCTCCCATCTGCTCGCGCTTGCAGCCCTCGCACACCGCCGCGTACCCGCCCGAGAACGGCTGCGCGAACGACCACGTGGGCGGCACTACGATCTCGCCAGAGCTCGCGATGAAGCCGTGGCCCTCGCCCTCCACGATGCGCGCCCGGCCTTCGACGAACGCATCGGGGCCGTTGTCGAACACCAGCGCCTTGGCCAGCGTGGTGCCCTTGCGGTCGATGAAGGCCCAGGCATCGTCGACGACGACGCCGGCCACCTGATCTTCGAACGGCATCGCGACCTGGAACTTCGCCGGGATCACGACCTCGCCGCTCGCGCTGCGATAGCCGAACGAGCCGTCGTCGGCCTCGAACACCTCGAGCGGGGGAGCGGGCGCAGGCTCGGGCGCAGGCTCGGGCGCAGGGCTCGCCGCGGGCGTCGCCGGCTCGCCTGCGGGGGTCGAGCCGGAGCAACCGGCGAGCACGAGGAGGGCCGACACGAGGGCATGCTTCATCGCGCGCATCGTACTCGATCGGCGGCTGGCGATTGCGCACCTCGCCCGCGAGCGCCCGCGGCCGTATGCTGCGGCCCGGCGAGCGACGGCATGGGTGAAGAAGTCGAGGTCACCTGTCCCTGGTGCGGCGAGTCGCTCTCGCTGTGGATCGACCGCGAGACCAGCGGGGCGTTCGTCCAAGACTGCGACGTGTGCTGCCGACCGTGGCAGGTCTCGGTGAGCTGGGAGCCCGACGACGACGGCGGGGCGCGGTGCCAGGCCTGGGTGGAGCGGAGCTAATCCCGGCGACCCGAGCCTGTTACGCTGCGGCTCGTGGCCCCACCCCTCCACATCTCGCGTGAGCAGCTCCTGGCCGTCCGCGGATCCATGCGTGGTCCCGCCGCCGACCCGTCATGGAAGGCCGTACGCCCCGAGGGCACGGGCGACGCGGTGGTGCCTTGGTTCTCGCTCACGCCGCGCTCCCCCTCCATCGACAGCCGCATCGGTGACTCCGACGCAGGGCTCACGGCCACGATGGCCACCTTCGGCGGAATGACGGGGCCGCGCACCACGATCGGGCTGGCCGACGGCGCCGACGCGCCGCCCGTGGTGCTCGGCGGTAGCCCAGTGCCTCCAGGCGCCCCCGCAGGGCCCGTGGCGGCGCGCCCGCGCCACTGCAGCGTACGGCTGCGCGTGGCCGCCGGGGGCGTCGAGGGCGATCACCAGCTGCTCGTGCTCGTCGCCGTGTGCGCGCTCTCCTCGGACTGCCGCGTACAGGTGCTGCTCGGAGAGCTGGCGATCGGCGAGCTGTGCATTCGCGCCGAGGACCGCATCGCGATCCTCGTGGACGTACCCCTCGAGGGTCGATTGCTCATGGAGCTGTGGCTGCGCCTTGCCTCCCTCGATCCCGACGCCCGCCTGGGCTTGCGCGGGATCGAGGGGCACCTGCTGTGAGCCGGCGCCCCTGGTGGCCAACCGCGTGCCCTTGATGCACGCTGTAGCTCGCCCATGGCTCCGTCCCGCGCGCTCCCCTGCATCGGCATCTCGAGCAACTTCATGCACGCCGACCCGCAGCGGCCGGTCTTCAAGGGCATGACGCTGCAGTACCTCGAAGAGCGCATGGCGCTGTCGGTGCACCGCGCGGGGGGCGTGCCGCTCGGCTTGCCCGATCTCAAGGATCCCGGGACGGCCGAGTCGCTGCTCTCGCGGATCGATGGCCTGGTGCTGGCCGGCGGCGCAGACCTCAGCCCTGGGAGCTACGGCGAGGAGCCGCTGCGACCCGAGTGGGGTGGTGATCCGATCCGCGATGCCTACGAGCTCGAGCTCGTGCGGGCCGCCCGCGCCCGCGGGCTCCCCATCCTCGGGGTCTGCCGCGGGGTCCAGCTGCTCAACGTGGCGCTGGGAGGGCGGCTCTACCAAGACATCGTCACCCAGCGCGAGGACGCCTTGGTTCACCGCGACTGGGACCAGTACGACGCGCTCGGCCACGAGATCCGCCTCGAGCCCGACAGCTGGATCAGTCGGATCTACGGCGACGCGACCCGGCTGGAGATCAACAGCATCCACCACCAGGGACTGCGCGAGCTGGCCCCGCCGCTGCGCGCCACCGCTTGGGCACCCGATGGCATCATCGAGGCGGTAGAGATGCGCGACAACCGCGAGTGGATCATGGGGGTGCAGTGGCACCCCGAGTGGCTCGAGGCCACCACCGAGCTCGCCGCCACCGGGCGCGCAGACGGCGGAACGATCTTCGCGGCGTTCATCGACGAATGCCGCGGGCGCACCGCGGGCGTATGATGCGGGCATGCTCGTTCGACCGCCTTGCGCCGACCGGCTCGCGGTCGTCCTGGGGCTCACGCTAGCGCCGCTCGCCTGCACCAGCCCCACCGGAGGCGTGGGGACGACCGTCGACTCGCTCGGCTCGGCCGAAGGCTCGGGCGACTCGACCCCCGACGGCACCGGTGCAACCGCAGCGGGCACCACCATCGACGACGCCGACGGCTCGGGCAGCGGTCCCGGGCCCACCACCGGCGTCGACACCGGGATGACGGGCGAGCCCGTCGCCTGCCCTCCCGTGCCCAGCTGCGATGTGCCGCTCCCCGCGGCGCAGCCCCTGCTCGACTGGGAGCACTTCGAGTCCTCGTTCGTGACCGACTCCGGCAACGAGCGCCACCGCGGTCGCGACATGTTCTACAACCCCGGCGATACGCACTGGGCGATGGGCAAGTTCGCCTATGGGGGCAACGACTGGGATCTCAGCGGCGAGCGGGTCGACCTGTACCTGCTGCGCAATTGCGAGGGCGACTGGGAGCCGCTCGGTCCCACGTACACCACCTTCGATGGCGACCACCCCACCGTCGACGGCGTGGAGGACTCGGGCGGCTGGGTGTTCTTCCAGCTCAACCAGCTGCCGCTCGGGCGCCACCGCGTGCACATGGTCGTGCGCGGCGACGACAGCCGCAACGACACGTACATCGAGGTCGTCGAGCCCGGCACGCCCATCATCCTCTCGGACATCGACGGCACGCTCACCACCTCCGAGTGGGAGCGCGCGGGCGACTTCCTGAACAACAACATCCCCGACGTGAACCCGGGGGCTCCCGAGGCCCTGCATGCGCTCGTGGACCTCGGGTTCCGGCCCATGTACCTCACCGCGCGGCCCGAGTGGCTCGGCAACCGCACCTATGAGTTCATCGAGCTTCGCGGGCTGCCGCCAGGGATCATCCACACCACGCTCAGCGCCACGGGGGCCCAGGGCAACTCGGCGGTCACCTACAAGTCCGGCGAGCTCGACGCGATCGCCGCCAAGGGCCTGGTGCCCACCTGGGTGTTCGGCAACACCGACTCGGATGCCACCGCCTACGACCACGCCGGCATTCAGCCGCTCGACCACCGCGTGTTCTTCCAATTCGACGACCCCTACGGCGGGCGCCGCATCGAGAGCTACTTCGATCTGCTCCCCGATTTCATGGCGCTCGACCCCGTGTGCGAGTAGCGAGCCGCTGCTACCCTCGCGGCACCATGAGCATCCGCGAAGATCTCGAGGCCAGCCTCCGCCAAGCCCGCAAGGATCGGGACGAGCGGACCAAGAACCTCATCAACATGCTCAAGAACAAGGTGCTCACCGAGCTCAAGAGCGGCTCGGGGGTCACCGAGAGCGACGAGCTGTGGCTCACGAGCATCGCCGGCTACGCCAAGCAGGTGGCCAAGGCGATCCCCGAGTTCGAGAAGGCCGGCGAGCGCGGGCTCGAGGCCCTCGACGAGGCGCGCTTCGAGCTGGCCTACTGCCAGCGCTTCTTGCCCTCACGGCTCGACGAGGCCCAGACCGAAGCCCTCGTGCGCAGGCTCGTGGCCGAGCACGCCATCGAGGGGCCCAAGCACATGGGCAAGCTGATGGGTCTGCTCATGAAGGACCACAAGGACGAGCTCGACGGCGGGATCGCCAAGTCGGTCGCGCAGCGCGTGCTGGCCGGCTAGGGGGTCCCTAGAGCGGCACCGGCGAGTCGGCCTCCCAGCCCTCGCGGATGTGCGCGCGCAGATCGTTGCCCGCGTGCGTGTTCCAGAACAGCACGGGGCCGTCCACGGGGTGCTCGACGAGCGCGCGCCGCATCCCGGCCATGCACTTGGCGGTGTAGGTCGTCTCGATCTGGAGGCCCTGCGCGCTCGCCTCCTGCATCGCCCGCGTGGCCGCCTCGGTCGGCACGCCGTAGCCTCCGCCGACCTGCGAGTGATCGATGGCCCACTCCACCCCCGCGCGGCGCAGCAAGCCCGCCGCGCCCCCCGCCGCGTGCTCGGCGGGCAGCCCGTGCCGCACCATCGCGCGATGGCCCATGCCCAGCATGCGCCGGTACATGAGCCCGTTGAACGCCCAGCGCTCCACCGAGGACACGAGGTGCAGCCGCGCCGACCGCCCCGCGAGCGCGAGCCCGAGCGCGAGCCCAGCCGAGGACCCCGCCGAGCCCGCGGTGATGAAGATCGTGCGCGGCGCGGGCAGCAACCCGGCCTCGATCTGAGCCGCGAGCTCGAGCCCGGCCTCCACGAACCCCAGGCACCCGTAGGCCGTGCTCGCGCCTGCCGGCATCGAGATCCCCTTGCGCGGAGGTCGACGAAACACGTGGTAGGCGAGGAACGCCAGCGGCAGCCGAGCGCGCGAGCCCACGTTCCACAGCCGCGCCCCGCTCGACACCAGCACCGCCAGGTTCTGCCGCACGTGGGGGGTGAGCACCTGGCTGAACGTGAGCGCATGCAGCGAGCGGCCCTGCTCGCGCAGGAACAGGGCCAGCGCGAGCAGGTGATGGCTGCCCACGCCCCCCACCGACACGATCGGTTCGTCGCCGGCATAGGGCGGGTTGGCCAGCACCCACTCCAGCTTGCGGACCTTGCCGCCGCCATAGATCGCAGAGCTGGCATCGTCGCGCTTGAGCCATACCTGCGCCCCGCCCACATCGAGGCCCGGGGCCCGCTCCACGGGCGTGGGGAGCTGGGCCAGCGAGATACGAGCCGGGGGCGTGGCGAGCAGGCCTCGCAGCCCGGCCGGCGCTTCTTCCCGCGGGTCGGGGTGCCCCATCGGGCGGACCGTAGCACGGAGGCCGCGGCCTGCTCACCGCCGACGAACCCGGGCGGAGCCCGACCTGAACGCAAGCGCCGTGCTCCCCCAAAGGCCCGCCAAGACGAGCCGGCGCGCCTCCAAGCCCGAGCCCCCCGCTCCGCTTCGAATACGCGTTTGCTATGGTAGTGTCCGTTTCGTCGTGAAGCCCTGTCTCTATTGTGCGGAGCTCATCCAAGACCAGGCGGCCAAGTGCCGCTACTGCGGTGAATGGCTCGACCCGAGCAAGCGCCCGGCGTGGTCGCAGGAAGGCACGGCGGCGGCCATCGCAAGCGCACCCGCCTCGCCCCGCGATCCCGCGCCGTCGCGGCTCGACGACGACGACGAGTCCGCGGGGCACGAGGGCCCCGGGGCTACGCTTCCCGTAGGCTCGGGGATCCCCGAGCTGCGCCGCCGCGAGCCCGAGGCACCGCGCACCTGGTCGGCCCCCGCGTGGCTGGCCAACGCCCAAGCGGCGCGCGCCGAGCCCCGCGACCTCGCCCCCACCGATCGCTCCACGCTCGAAGAAGTGGCGCTGCGCATGGAGCGGATCCGCCAGAGCGCGGCCGCCGTGCGTGATGGAGCCGATGCGACGCCGCGGGCCCATCGGCCCATCGACGAGCCCGAGCGCGCAACGCTGGAAGAGGAGCCAGGGGTCACGTTCCCCGCCGGCAGCCGCCGCGCCGTGGGCATCACCGAGCGCCCCCGCCGCGCCGTGCGAGCGCGCGATCCCGAGGCTCGCCCGAGCACTCCTGCGCCGTTCGTCGTGGACGACGAAGATGACTTCGCCGACTTCAACGACGAGCCGGTCGCTCGTCGAGCGGTGCGCACGCGTCGTGCCGAGCACCCCGCGAGCACCGTGCTCGCACCCGACCGACCCACCGTGCCCGAGATTACGCCGGAGCAGCTCGGCCTCGAGGCCGCGCCCAGCCCCGCCCGCGCGCGCAGGGCCGCCGTGGCGCCCGAGCCCGAGCCCGAGCCCCAACCCGAGCCGCCGCCCCCCGCTCGCCCGCGCCGACCCGAGCCGCGCGCGGTGCTCGTCGACGAGCACGAGCACGAGCACGACGACCACGACCTCGACGACGAGCTCCCGGCCCCGCACGCGGCCGTGTCGGCGTTCGATGACGGCTTCCTCGACGATGACGAAGGTGGCGACGACGAGGGCTTCGACGATTTCGACGTCGGCGCCCCCGCTCCGCGTCCGCTCCCGATGCGACCGATCCTCATCGCGGCCGGTGTGATCGTCCTGGCCGGGGTCTTGCTGTTCCGCGACTACCTGTTTCCCGGCACCCCCGAGACCGACGAGGCCGGGCAGGTCGACGCGGCCGGGCTCGAGACCAAGGCCGAGACCAAGGCCGAGCCGGCGCCCGAGACCAAGGCCAAGGGTGAAGGCCAGCCCGTCCAGCCCGACACCAAGGCGGATGGCGGAGCCGAGCCCACGCCCGAGAAGCCCCCCGTGCCCGCCGTCGCCGCGGCGCTCGATGCCGAGACCCAGGCCAAGCTCGAGGACGCTCGCAAGGGCTGGGCCGATGCCAACGGCAACGCGCGCAAGCTCCAGCCCGTGGGTACCCAGCTGCAGGAGATCCTCGCCAAGGCGCCCGACCACCCCGAGGCGCTCACCCTGATGGCGCAGGTCTTCCTCGAGCAGGGGAAGATGGAGGACTCGCTCAAGACCTCCAACCACTGCACCGAGGTCTCGCCCGACAGCGCCGGCTGCTGGCTCACGATCGGCGTGATCCAGGAGACGAAGGGCGCGGGACCGATCGCCAAGGTCGCCTACCAGCGGTACCTCGAGCTCGCGCCCGAGGGCCGCTACGCCAACGACGCTCGCAAGGCGCTCACCCGCCTGAAGTAGCCGCTCACCCCTCCAGCGCCACGCGAGCTTCGTCGAGCTCGGCCTGCGCGAGCTCCCAGGCTTCGGCGAGCTCCCCGAGCTCCGCCGAGTCGCGCTGGTACTCGGTCAGCAGCGTGTCGCGGCGCTTGGCGTCGGCATAGACCGCGACGTCGGCCAGCGCGAGGTTGCGCTCGCGCTGCTGGGCCTCGAGCGCCTCGATGCGGGCCTCCATGGTCTTGATGCGCCGCTCGAGCGGGCCGATCGCCTTCGCGCGCTCGCTGCGTCGCTGCGCCTCCTCGCGCTTGCGGTTGCGTCGCTGCTCACGAGACTCCGCGCTCCCCGGAACCTCGAGCGCGGGCTTGGGCGCGGGCTTGGCCGCGGGCTTGGCCGCCCCCTTGGCCGCCACCTTGGCCACGGGGGCCGGCTTGGCGCTCCCGCGGGCGCCCGCCGGCCCCGGGGAGGCCTCGGCCCGCGCCGCCTCCACCTTCGTGGGGTCGCGGTGGCGCTCGATGTACTCATCGAGCGTCCCCGGGTAGGTCTCGACGCGCCCGTCGCCCACGTCCCAGATCCGCGTGGCCAGCGTGCGAATGAAGCTGCGGTTGTGGCTCACGAACACGAGCGAGCCATCGAACGTGGTCAGCGCTGCGGCCAGCGCCTCGCTCGAGTCGAGATCGAGGTGGTTGGTGGGCTCGTCCATCAGCAGCACGTTGCCCGGGTCGATCAGGATCTTGGCCAGGGCCACCCGTGCGCGCTCGCCCCCCGAGAGCACGTCGACCGGCTTGTCCACGTCTTCCTCGTGGAACAGGAACGATCCGAGCAGCGTGCGAACCCGCGTCACGCCTGCGCGGGGGTTGGCGGCCGCGACCTCCTCGAGCACGGTGCGCCCCGACTGCAGCGACTCGGCGTGGTGCTGCGCGTAGTAGCCCACCTTCACCTTGTTCCCCAGCGCGATCTCGCCCGCGTCGGCCGGTAGCTCGCCCGCGATCATCTTGAGCAGCGTGGTCTTGCCCGCGCCGTTCTTGCCGATGATCCCGATCTTCTCGCCCCGCTGTACGCGCAGGTCGATGCCGGGGAACACCACGTGGTCGCCGAACGCCTTGCGCAGGCCCTGCACGTCGACCACGGTCGCGCCCGTGCGGTCGCAAGGCGGGAAGCGCAGGCGGATCACCTCGCGCGCCCTGAACGTGGCCACCTCGTCCATCTTCTCGAGCGCCTTCACGCGGCTCTGCACCGCGCGGGCCTTGTTGGCCTGGGCGCGGAAGCGGGTGATGAAGCGCTCGGCCTGCTCGCGCTCGCGCGCGAGGTTCTTGGCCTGGTTCTCGAGCACGATCTCTTCCTCGGCGCGCTGCCGGCGATACTGCTCGTAGTTGCCTCGGTACTGCCGCACGCCCTCGATCTCGAGGCTCACCACCCGGTCGATCTGCTCGTTGAGGAACTCGCGGTCGTGGCAGATGAGCACGAACCCGTGGCTGTAGCGGCGCAAGAAGTCGCCGAACCACGCCACCGAGGGCAGGTCGAGGTGGTTGGTGGGCTCGTCGAGGAGCAGCAGCTCGGGTCGCTGGAACAGCAGCGCCCCCAGGTGCGCACGCATGCGCCAGCCGCCCGAGAGCTCCCCGACGTCGCGCCCATGATCCGCATCGGAGAAGCCCAGGCCCGCGAGGATCCGGTGAGCCTCGTGCTCCGAGTAGTGGGTATCGAAGTGTGTCTGTCGCTCGTGCGCGTCGGCGATGCCCTCGGCCGCGGCCATCATCGCCTCTTCGTCTTCGCCCTCGGCCTGCACCCGCCGCATCTCGGCCTCGGCCGCCGCGAGCTCCGCCTCGATGTCGGCCCGCCCCGGCACGCTACCGGTCACCGTGGCCAGCACCGTCGTGCCCCCGTGCGGGGGGATGTCCTGCGGCAGATAGCCGATCCGCAGGCCCCGGCGGGCCCGCACCTCGCCCGCGTCGGGCTTGGTGTGTCCGGCCATCATGCGCATCAAGCTGCTCTTGCCCGAGCCGTTGACCCCCGTCAGGCCCACCCGATCGTGGGCGCCGATGCGAAGGTCGAGGTCGCGCAGCAGATCCTTCTTGCCGAAGGCGAGCGAAACGCCCTGCAGAACGAGGAGGCTCACGGCCCGCGGTGTATCCCGGCGGCGCAGCGCCCCGCAAGCACCTGGACCACCCCGCACGATGCTTCGAGCCTCACGCCAGACCTCGTGCGATCGCGGTCGAGGCCGACATGTGCCCTGACCCCCGCACCCCACCCACGCGCACCTTGCCAGAGACGACGTCGAGCTCCGGTTGATCTCGGGCCACCGCTCGGCCACTGTAGTGCGATGCTGGGCAAGCCCCACGGATCGTCGCTGGCGCTCTGCCTCTGCCTCGCCTGTGGGCCGACCCCCGACGAGGTCGTCGAGGTCTACGACGGCAAGGGCAGCAGCACCTCCGCCACGGCCACCACCAGCGGCGAGAGCGGCGCGGAGGCGGGTCCGGTAGCCGACGGCTCGGGCAGCGCCACGACCAGCACGAGCGACGACGGCGGCAGCACCACGCTCGGCGTCGACCCGTCGTCGACCAGCACCGGGGAGGTCACGACCGCCTCTACCGGCAGCACGTCGCTCGGCGAGAGCAGCAGCAGCGACGACGGCTCTTTGGCACAGAGCTGCCAGGAGCTCTACGACGGCGCGCCCGGCTACGTGCTCTGCGGCGAGACCGACACCGACTGCACGTTCAACGCCACCATGGGCGGCAACGACTGCCACCAGATGTGCGGCCTCTTCGGCGGCACCTGCATCGACGCGCTCGACAACCCCAATTCAGCCGGGCAAGAGTGCTTCGTGCAGGGCGACTCGACCTGCGAGAACAACACCAAGTCCACCACGATCTGCATCTGCTCCAAGTGAGCCCGTGCTGGCGCGCTGGCGTCTGCTAGATTTCGCGCGCCGATGCCTTCGATCGATCCCGAGACCCTCGAGCGCCTGCGCCGTGGCGTGGCCCTGCGCATGAGCGCGCAGGGCGAGCTCACCCTCGGCGGCGAGCCCATCACGCACCCGCGGGTGCGGCAGGCGCTGCGCGACGGCCTCGACCTCAGCGAGGGCAGCGAGCCGATCGTGCGGCTCGGCGCCCAGTGGTGCTACCTGACGATCGACGACTGCCCGCTGCGCGCGACCGCGGTGATCCGCGAAGGCGACCAGCTGCGGCTGCGCCTCGACGACGGTCGCACTCTGCCGCTGTCACTACCCACGCTGTGGGACGAGCCGGGCCGCGGCTTGCGGGCGCGGGCGCCCTCGCGATCCAGCGGGCGCGCGCTCGCGGTGCGGTTCACCAATCGCGCCCAAATGGATCTGGCCGAGTGGCTCGATGAGGGTGTCGGCGACCACACCGTGCTCGTGCTCGGCGATGAGCGCTGGGTCATCCCCCGCACCCCGCCCAACCACCACGACAGCCACGATTGACAGTGCGCGGGCGGCCCGTTAGCGTGGCAATGTGGACCATTGGCGTTGGTGGG
This sequence comes from Nannocystaceae bacterium, assembly GCA_041600735.1. GTDB lineage: Bacteria > Myxococcota_A > Polyangia > Nannocystales > Nannocystaceae > Paraliomyxa. The sequence continues at coordinate 6,417 of JBFIJN010000039.1, read as the reverse complement.
TGCTGCTCCCCGTGTCGTCGCTCCTGGCCTGCACCGTGGACCCGGAGGCGGAAGACCCGGGCGCCCTGGTCGATCTCTCGATGAACAGCCGCGTGGGCGTGCTGCTCGACGAGGTCCCCCTCGCGTCCCGCGATCGCGTGGCTCAAGCGCTGCTGGCCGAGCCGAGCGATGCGTGGGTCGCTCGCGCGGCGCTGCAAGTCGACACGACCTACTACCGGCTCACCTTCCGCAACTTCTTCTACGACGGCCTGGGCACGCTCCCGCTGCCCCCGCGACCGCAGTGGACGATCGAGGTCGGCAGCCCCGAGCGCGTCACCATCGACGGCCACGATCTGGTCGTCGTCGACTACACGTTCACGGGCACGCTGCTCACCTCGGTCGAGCAGCCCGCGCTCGCCGACCCGCTGCTCGCGAGCGCTGGAGGCACGGTCGACGAGGTCTTCAGCCTGCCCGTGGATCCCGAGCTACTGCTCGAGCGCACCGGCTACGCCTGCATGGACGAGGAGGACTTCCCGCCCAACAGCGTCGACAGCGAGAACGCGCGCAGCTTCTTCGACGACACCTGCGAGGGCGGGGCCGACTCGGGGTGCCACATCACCGAGGCTCCCGCGCTGTCGTGTGTCGAGGCGCTGCGCGCCAGCGTGGGAGTGGCCGACGCCGTGATGCACTTCGAGCGCAAGCCGTGGGATGCGGCCAGGGCCGACGAGGTGCGCTTCTCCGAGCAAGTGCGGGGCGGTCCCCAGCTCGCCGCGGTGCAGGAGGGGGTCGAGGACAACCGCATCGTGTATCGCTACTACGGGGACGACTCGTGCGCGATCGCAGAGGGCTGCATCGGCGGGCCGGGCTGGCGACGCCTGCTGCAGTTCACCGCCACCATGCACAACCGCGGCGACGAGGACGCGGTGATCGGCGACGTGGGACCGGGCAGCCCCCCCGTGGTCAACAACATGGTCTCGCTGAGCGAGTGCCACGGGCACATGCACTTCAACCACTACGGGAACTTCACCTTCGGTGATGGGTCGCTGACCCTCGGCTCCAAGCGAGCCTTCTGCCTCGAGAGCACCTCGCGCTACTCCAACACCGAGCTGTCTCCGCTCGTCCATCCCTACACCTGCCACTTCCAGGGCACGGCCGCGGGCTGGGGCGACGACTACATCGCCGGGCTCGACTGCCAGTGGGTCGACATCACGCCCGTCGACAGCAGCGGCGGCGTGCAGGCCCCGCTCGCCTTTCACGTCAATCCCGACGGCTTCCTGTGCGAGGGCCAGCTGCTGCTCGATGGCGACGGCGCGCCTCGCTTCGAGCCCACCACGTTCCTCAACGAAGCGGGTCAAGCGGAGAGTCGCTTTGCCTGCGAGCAGCGCGACGACTGGGCCGACGACAACCTCGTGAGCACCTTGGTCGACGTTCCCGCCGTCGGGGGCATGGTCACCGAGCCCTGCCGCCGTCCGCTGCTCGGCGAGCGCCGCAACTGCGGGTTCGCCGAGCAAGGCACCGCGCAGGCCTGCGTCCCGGGCGAGGCCACGACGCTCTCGTGCAGCCTCGCGGCCGGCAGCGCGCTTCAGGTGCTGCGGCTGTGCGAGACGAGCGCGGCGCTCGGCCACTCGATCCCGTGCCTCTACCGCGAAGCCCTCGCCACGGTCACGCTGTCCGCCGACCCGGTCGAGGTCTCGTTCACCTGCCCAGGCCCTCGCGACGCCACCGAGCCCGGAGGCGCCTACGCGCTCTACACGGCCCCGGTCTACGGACCGGACGCCGCCGCTACCGTAACCTGCCTCTAGCCGCCGGGAGCCACGCAACCATGACGACCTCCACTCGACGCCTACGGCTCATGCTCCCCCTGCTGCTGGGTGGCTGCGGCCCGATGCCCTCGGAGGTCACCCAGGATCAGGACGGATCCGACAGCTCGGCCGTCACGGGCTCGAGCGGGAGCACGAGTCGCGGATCCTCCAGCACCGCGGGCCCCGGCGTCGACGCCACCGGCATTGCGACCAGCGACGCCACCGGGATCGAGAGTGCCACCACCCAGGGCGTCGAGCCGGAGAGCACGGGCAGTGCCTCCACGAGCACCACCTCGAGCTCGACCAGCGGCAGCACCAGCACCGGCCAGACTGGCACAGAAGGGTCGACCGGCCCGACGAGCCCCAGCTGCGACGACCTCTACGGCCTGGCGCCCGACTATTTCTTGTGTCTCGAGACCGACGACGAGTGTCACTTCAATGCCACGACGGGCGGCAGCAACTGCACCGCCATGTGTGAGATGTTCCTCGGCACCTGCCTCGCCGCGTTCGACAACTCCACGAATTGCAACATAATCCGGCCCAACATGGATCATTGTGGCACCAACCGCTCCAATGAGATCTGCGTGTGTAGCAAGTAGGCGGCACTAGCGCGCACTTTTCTTCTCGTTCTCGTGCAACACCGGCGCCCCGTGGCCGAAGAGAGGTTCCGTCGCCCTCGCATCGGCCACGAAGGCTCGGCGCGGGGCAGGAGAACATCATGCTCGAGATCATCTTCATCCTCGTCTACCTCACCCACCTCGTCGGCCTGGCGCGCAGTCGCGGGCGCAGCTGGACCTGGGCCCTGGGTGGCCTGGCCCTGTGGCTCGCCGCCGACGGAGTGGCTTGGGCCCTGTTCCCCCACGAGCCCCTGATCGGCTCCGCCTTCGCCCTGTGCCTCGCCTTGGTCGGCGCGGGGCTCTACTACCGCCTGGTCGACGACCTCGACCCGGTCGAGGCCGGCGTTCGCTTCCACGGGCGCGGCAACAACTTCCCGTGCCCCTGCTGCGCCTCCCTCCAAACGGAGGATCTCGCCGGCCACCTCGAGTGCCACGCGTGCGGCAGCGGGTTCGGCCGCGCCTAGCCGCCGGGCTCGGGTACCGAGGCCGTCCAAGCGCCGGCCTCGGCCCGCGCCCGCACCACGCTCCAGCGACCACGGGCCCGCACGAGCGCGCACACCAGGCGGTGCTCGCGGTGCAGCACGTCCTCGACGCGCACCACCAAGGTCGCCGTCCGCCCCGCGTACGCGTGGGCCGGGCTGCGCGGGGGCAGCGTGCGCGTGCGATCGAAGCGCCCAAGCACCACGTCCACCGCATGATCGCCGCGGTCGTCCCAGCTCACGCTCCAGCGCTCCACCAGCTCCAGCGGATCGCTCGAGCGCTCGCGGAGCACCGCCGGCAGCAGGGCCGGCGTCGGATACTGCAAGCTCACCAGCTCCACCCCCACGTCCCCGCGGCCGAGGCCGTGCAGCCGCAGCCGCAGCCACGCCCGCTCGGCGATCATGGCCTCGGGCGGCGCATCCTCCCCCGCGTCGAGCAGTCCCCGCGGCAGCACCAGCTGGGTCGGCCCGCTCGCGCGTCGCCCCGCGAGCGGCCAGGCCTCCCCCACGACGATCGCCTGGCCCTCGCGCTCGATCGGCACCGCTACCGACCACCGCCATGCGGCCACCCCATCGCGGCGCTGACCCGCGCGGGGCACCGCAGCATCGTCGCCCGTCACGGCCTCGCGTACCGCCAGGCGTCGCAGCGCCGTCCCCGTTGCGCTCGCCCATCCCGCCCGCACCCGTGCCTCCGCCGTCTCGCGGGCAAGCTCGCCCCCCGCGACCTCCACCACCTCGAAGCTGCGCGACCTCGGTCCGCCCAGCACCCGGCCGGTGGCGATGTGGATCGCGGCGCGCCCGCTATCGCAGCCGATCCAGCGCCGCCCCAGCGCCTCGGCCACCGCGAGCGTGGTGCCCGAGCCACAGAACACGTCGGCCACGAGATCCCCAGGGTTGCTCGAGGCCTCCACGATCCGGCGCAGCAGGCTCTCGTTCTTCTGGGTCGCATACCCGGTCTTCTCGGTCGAGAAGCTCTTGATCTGGATCGAGTCCATCGACTCTCTCCCGCGCAGCGCGAGCTCGGCCTCGCCAGCGTTCCACACGTCGTCGAGCGGCACGCCCTTGCCCCGCGGCGGCGATCCATCGCGTCGCAGGTACCCGGGCGGATGCGGCATGTAGTGCTTGTTGAAGGTGAACCGCTGCGGGTCCTTCACGTAGAAGAACACCAGATCATGGTTGCGGATCCAGTTGCGCGCGCGCGTCTTGAAGCCCGAGACCCAGCCGATGCGCCACACGATCTCGCGCTGAAAGCAACCTGGCCCGAACACCTCGTCGAGCTGCAGCTTCACCGCATGCCCCACGGTGGGATCCACATGGACGTAGAGGCTCCCGTGCGGCGCAAGCAGCTCGTGCACCAGGCGCAGCCGCGGATCGAGCATCGCCAGCAATCCCGCCGGCCCCCCCGGCCACGCGTCGGTATAGGCCGGGGTTCGCAGCTGCCGCGCGGAGCCCTCGCGCGGCCCCACCGGTGTGACCACGTCGAAGCGACCGCCCGTGGCAAACGGCGGATCGATGTACACCAGATCGACCTGCCCCGCGTGTGCGCGGGTCAGCGCATCGAGGGCCAGCAGGTTGTCGCCCTCGACCAAGCGGTTGTGCCACTCCTGCGCAGGCGCGGCATCCGAAGGTGCCGCATCCGGCGAGCTGGCCCCGTAGAGCGCGCGTCGCGAGAGCGTGGCGCCGGACCGCGGCACCGGGCGGCGCCGTCCCTCGTCGTCGTACTTGCCCGGCCACAGCAGCTCGAGGCCCGCGGACGCTGCGGTCCGGGCCCGCGCACGGCCCTCGCTCATGGGGCCGTAGCCGCGGGCGTCTCGCGGCCCGGCAGACCGCGCACGTAGGCCGCGAGCACCTGCAGGGTCGCCTCGGTGAAGCGGTCGCCAAAGCCCGCCATCTGTCCGCGCCCCGAGCGGATCACGCCCTTGATGGTCTCGTCGCTCAGCCGATCGATGAGCCCGGCCTCCGCAAAGCTGGAGGCGGTCGGCGCCGCGGCGGTGGGTACCCCGTCGACGCCATGACAGCGCGCACAGTATTGGTTGTAGAGCTGCTCGCCGGAGATCGTGATCTCGGGCCCCGTGGGCTGGGTGCAGCCCGCGAGCGCGAGCGCAACGAGGGCCGAAGCACGGCGGCGACGCATGGGGCAACGTCTAGCAGCCCGAGGTCGCCGCCGTCGAGGGATCCGCCCACATCTTGGGTGCGTGCCGCGGGCCCGCGCGCCCGGGCTCGTGCGTCAGCGCGGCCGCAGGTCGAGCGCGCCGACTTCGGCCAGCGGTGGCGCCGCGGCACCACCAGGCGCCTCGGCAGGAGCGTCGGGGACCGCCGTCGACGACTCGGGCGACGCGGCCGGGGCGAGGGACTCGGGGGCCTTGGCCGCGGGGGCCTCGGCCGGCCCGGGCTCGGCGGGGAGCGGCCCTTCTTCGACCGCGGGCCCCGCTGCCTCACCACCTTCGTCGCGCTCCGTGAGCGCACGCTCGCGCTCGTCGAGCACGATGTAGCCCTCGCGATCCACGATCACCCCGTGCGGCGGGATGTACTCGCCCGCGGGTGTATTGAGCCCGAGGCGCACGGCGAGGCTGTCGTTGTAGATCTCGACGGCCCGCTCGTAGCCCTTCTTGGTCTTGCCGTAGAACACGCCCGCGGTGATGCCAAAGCCCACCGTGGCCAGACCGCCGCCCAGCAGCACCGCGCCGGTGCCGTTGATGCGCTGGAGATCGAGCCCCTCGCGCGAGGACGCGGCCGTACCCGCGACGGTGAGGATGCCCGCGACCACCGTCAGCGCGGTGAACAAGCGAGAGATCCGCATGTTTCGCGTGGGCAGGGCCGCCGAAGCGCTGGCGTCGGAGCGCAGGATCGCATCGAGCGACTGCCAGCTGCGCTTGGTCTCGCGATCGCTGGTGCCCTTGGTGTAGCGGGTGCCCTGCGGCTCGTCGTGGCGATTGATCGCATTCTCGGCGAACGCCTGCTCGCGATCGGAGCGATCACTCAGCGTCTCGAGCTGCTGGAAATCGGTCGGCCGCAGCTGCGGCGAGAGTGACATGCACCCGCCCGCCACCGTGAGAGCGGACAGCAAGGCAAGAGTCTGCGTGAGACCTCGTGAGCGGCGCTGCACCGGTTTGGACCCTAGCACGATCGCATATCCCCCCGGGGATGGTCGGCCCCATGAACGGGCCACCCCGGCGGGCCTTACACGAGCGCGAGCTATCGCCGCGCCCGCGCGCCTCGGCGCTCGGCTGGGCCCCCCGCCCCGGCCCAGACCGCGAGCACCTCTTCTAGGCCCGGGATCTCGGCCTCCGCGGCCTTGCGCTGCAGCCGGGCCTGCCGCTGCTCGCAGGGCGTGGCCGACGCCGCAGCCACCGCCAGCGCAGCCGCGGGATCCCGCGCTTGGTGCTCGAGGTACTTGGCCAGGCGCTCATGGGCGATGGGATCGCCGGGTGAGAAGCGGCAGACCTGCGCCCAGCGGCGCGCCGCCTGGTGGAGCCGCCCCTCGCGTCGCTCGATCTCGGCCGCCAAGAGCCCCGCCTCGACCACCGGGGACGAGCCCCG
>JBFIJN010000038.1:0-31174 GCA_041600735.1 Nannocystaceae bacterium | reverse complement strand
CATCCCGGCGCGCACGAGGGGGCCGAACACTTCGCGCGGGTGCACCTGCACGCTGGCCAGCGAGCCCACCGCGACCGTGCGGATCAGCTGCAACCGACGGCGCACGTCGAGCCCCAGCACGAGGAAGACCTCGTGGGCCGCAGGCCCGATCGTGGCGCGGAGGAACTCCGCCACGTCATCGGGCCCATCGATCTGGCGCGCGTGGAGGAGCGGCGACCGGGCCACCCGCCGCCCGAGCTCCAACGCGGCCGCGATGACGGCCGCGCTCGCCAACCCCACCCCGCTCGTGCAGGCCATCTGCTGCGGCTCCGCGCGGCCGAGCCCCAAGAGCCCCCCGGTGTCACACAGCAACGCGAGTGCTCGATCGATCCCGCGTTGGCCCCCAAGCATGATCGCGAGAAGCTCCACATCTGCGATCTGCTCGGGCCCGTGCAACATCAAGCGTTGACGGACGGGCTCGATCTCCGCGGCCCTTCGCGGCTTCATGCTGCGCTTGACGGCCACGGCGGATCGCCTTGCCCTTCGCCAGTGATGCGCCACCACGCCGCGCGGCTGGCCTCCGCGATCTCGAGCGACGCCGGATGCTCTCGCAACGCGCGCTCGATCGCCTCCGTTCTCGTGGCTCCCGCGGCGCGGTGAGCCTTGGCCCGATCGAGCACGGGGCCGACGACCCCGAGCCACGCCGCGAAGCGCTCCGCCGTCCGGTGCGTTCGTGCGGCCGTGCCCTCGGCGGGCATGACCCGCCACGGGTAGAGGCCCCCGACCCGCAGGTTCTCGCGCAGCACCTTGCGCGACGTCTTCAACATCATCGCGGCCGCGGAGATGTTGCCCCTGGCCCGCAGCATGGCGAGTGCCGCCGCGACTCGCTTGGACTCTAGGCGGATCGTCTCGAGCGCGGGGAAGCCCTCGCCGAAGATCACCAAGCCGACCAGACACCACGCGATCCATCCTTCCGCATCGAGCTCCCGCACGACCGCGGGCATCGGGCGGCGGAGCCATGCTGCGGCCTCGCCTTGGGCCGGTTGCTCGGGCGGCAAGCCCAGCATGCCCCGCAGTTGTTCGGCGACCTCACCGGGTTCCACGTCCCGCAGTTCGATGCCGTTGCGGCTCGGGCGGCGGCTGGTTGGGTGCTCGTCTTCGGACCCGTCCGTAGTGGGCCCGCTGGTCGCGTGTTCGGCTGCACCATCGCGGGCCGAGTGGTCGCGTTCGTGGCGGCTGTGCATGGATCACGTTGTACCGTATCCAGAACTGCCTGTGTTCTGTAAACAGTTCAATGCGGGCGACGCGGATACGATGCCAAGCCGTGGATGCCGACGAGATTCGGTCGCGGCTCGCAACCCGACTCCGCGAAGCGATCGAGCTGCGGGGCCTGTCGGTGTTGGAGCTGGCCACGCGGGCGGAAGTCGCGAGGCCTCACCTGTACGGCGTGCTTGCTGGGCGGGCTGCGGCATCCGTGGACTACATCGCGCGGCTGGCCAACGTGCTCGATGTCGACCCCGGCGCCTTGCTCGGAACCAAGCCGATCACGCGACGGACCCCGCGTCCGAAATCAGCCGCGACCCCGGGCGAGAAGCGGTAGCGCTCGCATCGTCGCTCGAGCGAAGCGACTGCATCCGGCGCCGCGGTGAGCTCCACCCGTGGCTCCCGTCGATCTACTTGCTCCGCGGCCGCATGCGGATGACGTTCGACCCCTCGCCGATCGGGATGACCTCGCCGCCGCCCGTGCTCGTCTCGCCGCCGTCGGCCCCCACGGCGCGCCGCTGCTGCAAGCGGTCGGCTCCCTCGCGCTCGCTCGTCTCGATGGCCTCGCCCATCATGCGCACGGCTTCGCGGAGCGTGGCGTCGTTCAAGTGCGCATAGCGTTGTGTGGTCTGCGTGCTCTTGTGCCCGAGCATGGCGCCGATCATCGCGAGTGGAACGCCAGCCGCAAGCGCGTCGGATGCCGCGGAGTGTCGCAGGTCATGGAGGCGCACGTCATCGAGCCCGGCCCGCTTGCGCAGCGCGGACCACACCCGACGAATGTTGTGGAGCTGGCCCCCGTCCTCGCCGGCGCACACCCACGCCGATCCGGGCTGGGCATGACCGGCAAGCCGTCGCAGCAGCGCGACCGTGGGCGGTGACAGCGGGATGACCTTCGCCCCCGTCTTGCTATCGGGCAGTCGCAGCAACGCGCGCTCGAGATCGACCATGCTCCACTGCAACCCAACGATCTCCCCGCACCGGGCCCCCGTGAGGGAGAGCAACCGGATCGCCGTGATCGCGCCAGGGCACACATAGAGCGGCTGGCCCTTGGCCGCGGCATCGGCCTGGTCGAACGCCTCCGCCAGCCTCGCGCGTTCCTCCGCCGATAGGAAGCGCTCCATCTTCCGCTCCGGGTACTTGCCCAGGCGATGGCAGGGGTTCGATCGCAGCGGTCGATACCCCCATGCTTCGGCGTTGGTCATGATGACGGACACGAGCGCCAGCACGCGGTTCGCAGCTCCCGGCGATGTCTTGCCGATGCGAAGGTGGAGGCGTTCGACGTCTGCCCGTTCGACGCTCGCGATCTTCATGGGGCCCAGCACGGGCGCCAAGTGGAGCCGCAGCATGTTCCGGTAGGAGCGCGCCGTGGATGGCTTGCGCTTGGGCACCGCGATCTCGCTCATGTAGCGCTCCGCGACATCCGCGAAGGTCGGGGCGTCCCGCTTGCACTCTCGCTCGCGCGCCGGGTCTCCGCCCTTCTGGACCTCGCCCCGGAGCTCGATCGCCCGGCGGCGCGCGCCGTCGATCGTCATCGAGGGCCCGAGCTTGCCGATCGTCACGGTGCGCCGCCGCCCGTCGCAGCGGTAGCGGAACGCCGCCGTCTTGGACCCGTCCGCGTTGACCCGCACCATGAAGCCCGCGATCTCCGAGCACGGCACGTCGAACCGGTGGCCGGTCGGTTGGAGCTTGTCGACGATCGATTTGGTGAGTCGGGGCATGGCTGCACGGGCCGTCCCGGGAGTCCACGGGGAGTCCAACGTGGGGAGGGAACGGACGTAGGGCAGCGTGCAGCACCGCCGAAGATGCGCAACTGATTCGCCAACGATCACGGGTTGTTACGTGAGGCGACGTGCAACGCGAGTGCGCCCGCGTAGGCTCCCCGAGCCCCCTTTTAATCCGCGGGTCGCAGGTTCGAGTCCTGCTGGGCTCACCCGTTGAATCGTGTTCCGCGGGAGCTTGGGTTTCGCGGACGCCGCGCAGAGGGCTCGGGTGAGCGCCGGTGAAGATGCCCTCTTGCCCGAGCAGCTCATGGGCGCGTACCCGCCGTGACCCGCGCTAGCGGTGACCGCTGCTCTAGTGGATCGGCGTGGCGGCGCCAACGTCGAGGTCGGCCGCGAAGGTCCCGGGGAGCTCGACGTAGAAGGTCGAGCCGACGCCCACCTCTGTCTCTACGCCGATCGCGCCAGCGTGGGCCTCCACGACCTTTCTCGCGATGACCAGTCCCAGCCCCGTGCTCATCTCGCCGGCCGTGCCCTTGATGCTCGTCGTCCCAAATGGTTGGAAGAGACGAGCGCGCTCTTCGAGGGGGATTCCGGGGCCTTGGTCGGACACGGACAGGCGTAGCCGCTGCGCGCTGCGATCGCGCTCGATGCGTAGGTCCACCCGCCCGCCGAGAGGGCCGTACTTGACGGCGTTGGACAGCAGGTTGACCACGACCTGAAGCAGCTTGCGCCGGTCTCCGGTCACGGAGAGCTCCTCGTGGGGCTGCACGACGATCTGGGTCCCCTTTTCCCCCGCGTGGAGCTCGAGGTGCTCGATCGCTTCATGGGCGAGCTCGCCGAGCTCGAAGGTACTGGGCTCGAGGCGGATCTCGCCCGACTCGATCGCCGACAGATCGAGCAGGTCATCGACGAGGTGGAGCATGTAGTGACCGGCCTTCTCGATGCGGTCGAGGCGGTCGAGCTCCTTGGGCTCCAGTCGCGACCCGGCGCGCTTCGTCACCAGGCGGGCAAACTGGATCACTAGGCCGAGCGGGTTGCGCAGATCATGCGCGACCATGCCCAGGAGCTGGTTCTTCTGCCGATCGAGGCGCTGCAAGGCCGCATTCTTCTTGGCCAGATCGCGCTGCAGCGCGCCGAGCTCATTGGTCAGGCGGGTCATGTCGTCGAGGAGGGGGCCCGCACCGCGCGTGCTGAGAGCCTCGAGCCGCGCGACTCGCTTGAGCGCGCCCCGCAGAGCATTCGATTGCTCGTTGTTGATGAGGGAGAGCTCATCGTAGAGATCGTAGACGTCTGCCGTGGCCAGGTAGCCGACGACGACCGCTCGCGCGCCCAGCGACATGGCTCCCAGCACCGCAGGGCGCACGCCGTCTTGGGTCAGCATCGGCAGCTCCCAGCCAGCGACGGCTCCCGCGGCCGAGAGCTCGGCGAGGAAGCCTGCGAGCTTGGGCCACGCGCCCTCGAACACCAGTGCGTGAAGGGTCCGCCCTTCGACCAACCCCACGCCGTCGAGCACGACCTCTAGTCGCCCGCCGTCGGGATCGACGTGCACGGCAAGCACGGCGGCACCGGCGTCACTCATGCGTGGGCCAACCCATCGGCCAGGACCACCGCCCGCTCCGCGTCCTCCGCCGAGCCGTCTGCCCCCAGCTCTTGCCAGAGGTCGGGCGAAACGAGGAATGGATAGCCTCCGACGATGAGCGACGCATGGGTCACGGCCTTGCGTAGCGCCGTGATCGCTTCGCGCAGCTGTGGGACGTGGTTCACCATGGTGGCCGAGAGCGCGACGACATTGGATTGCTCGGCGATTGCCATCTCGACGATGCCACGGGTGGGGGTGTTGGCGCCCACATAGGTCGTGTCCCATCCCTCCATCTCGAAGAAGTCGGCCAAGATGCGGGCACCCACCTCGTGGAGGTCACCGCTCACGCATGCAACGAGGATGCGGCGGTGCGCGGGGGCGTGGTGGAACAGGCGTGGGTAGAGCTGGGACATCACGAGCTGAGTCGCGGCGGTACACACGTGCTCCTGTGCGATCGTCACGCGGTTCATTTGCCACAGCCGACCAATCTCGTACTGCACGGGCTGGAACACGCGCAGGTAGACATCGCGGACGGAGAGCCCATCGTCGACGGCTCCCAGCACGAGCTCGATGGCTTGACGACGCTGCCCCGCAAGCAGCAGATCGAGGTAGCGTCGCGCGACCGCAGCGTGTGGATTCGAGGCGGGATCGATGTGGCTGTCGAGCGAGGTCGGGAGCGTGTCGAAATCCCCGAGGATGACCGCAATCGGGGCGGTCACCAGCTCTGCGTGGACTCCAGCGCGTTCCTGCAAGAGCTGGCGCAGAAGCTCGAGGTTGGTGCGGAGATGATCCGGCGGGATGCCGAGCTGCGCGAGCAAGACCTTGGCCCACGCCACGTACTCCGCGAACAACACCGGCCTACGCGTCTCCACCGCCTGCGTGAGGTAGTCGAGGTGATAGAGGGCGTCCTCGAGGCAACGCCGGCGTCCGTCGGCGCCGTAGCGGCGCATGAGATCGGGTTCGCGGGCGTACTGGCGCTCGGTCAGGGCTTCGGCCACCTCGCGTCGGTTCCCCGCGAGCCAGTCGCTCGCGAGGCTCATCGACAGATCCTCCGCACCGCGTGCACCCTCGCGGACCCGCGCTCGAGCTTCAGACCCTTGGGGATGCCGAGGTGGGACTCGCGATAGGAGTGGCCGCGATGCCAAACCTCGTAGCTCTCACGGTTGGTCCACCGCGTAACCAGCCAGAAGGTTCGTGGCTGGTCGACCCCTCGCCACACCTCCATGCCAAGAAAACCGGGAGCGTCGTCGACCAAGTGCGGACGGGCGAGGAAGGCGGCCTCGACCTCGGCGCTCATGTCATTGGCGACGGCAAAGGTGCTCACGGCCAAGAACATCTCCAGAGGCTCGCTCACGGTGACCGATCATACCGGTCGCGATCACCGACGTCATGGGTTACTCGCCCACCGAGCCCGTGGAGGATGGGCTGCGTAGGCATCATGAGGCGGTGGTCCACCGCTGCCGCGCGCCGCCGTCAGCACCAGCCACTCGCCCGGCGGTGGTCGCGAACGCCAACCACGTCGGTCGCAGGTCGCACTGGTCTGCTGGAGGGCAAGTGAGCATCGAGGGGGGCGTGGCGACGCCCCGTGCGGGCAAGTGAGCATCGAGGGAGGCGTGGCGACGCCCCGTGCGGGCAAGTGAGCATCGAGAGAGGCGTAGCGACGCCCCGTGGGGCAAGTGAGGAACGGGGCAGGGCGAAGCCAAGCCCTGTTTGGATCATTAGGGCCTCGAGAGAGGGCGTGTCGAAGCCCGATTGGGACGAGTGAGCAGCGGGAGAGGGCGTATCGAAGCCCGATTGGGGCAAGTGAGCAGCGGGAGAGGGCGTATCGAAGCCCGATTGGGGCAAGTGAGCAGCGGGAGAGGGCGTATCGAAGCCCCGCTGGGCATGTGGGCCTCGAGAGAGGGCGTGTGGAAGCCCCACTGGGTGCTTCGGGCCGGATGGTCGCGCTCGCACGATCACACCGTCGCGGCTGCCCGATCCTCTCGTGGACCCGGCCCGGGCAGGCCCGGGCCAGACCCGGTGGGGGCTCGAGCTCGCCAAATCCGGCCAGTTTCGGGGACTTGGCACCGGTTCTCGAGCCGCTGGTGGGGGAGCGCCACGCCGTCGGCGAGGAGTGACGGGGAATCCCCTACCGGCTATCCTCTTGCCAGTGTTCGAGAACACGCCATCGACCGACGACGACACGGAGTCCTTCGTGCTGCTCGATGCCGCGATGCACCTGAGTGCCCGTCACTTTCCGGTGCTGGTCGCCACCTGGTTCGGCAGGCCCAACCCGGAGATCGTGGCGTACTACGCCGATTGGCTGGAACGCCTCGGGGACCGAGCTGCGGTGGCGAATACCCGCATCGTCGTCTTGGGGGACACGACGGGCCTCGAGGAGCGGCCGGGGCCCGAGGTACGGCGCGCGATGGCGAATGCGTTGGATCGGCTGGAAGCCCGCCACCCCGACCGCGTCGCGGGAGTCACGACGGTGATTTCCTCGCCCTTCATGCGCGCGGTGGTCTCGATGGTACTGGCGATCACACGCAGCAGGCTGGACATCAGGCCGGTGAAGGACATCGCGCAGGGGTTCGAGCGCACGATCGCGCTGCTCGACGCAGCCGGCTTGCCACGCCCGCCTGGATTCGATCTTGCCGCATATCGGCGCCCGGACCGACCCCGCTAGCCCCTGCCTACGGCAACGACCACATGGCCACGTTCCGCGACCCCCCGCTCCTCAGCCCCAACACGATTGCGGCGGCCGTGATGCGGGCGGCGCGAGGCCTCGGGCTCGCGCTCCCGGCGATCCGCACGCTCATCGGGCACGCAAACTCCGATGCACGAAAGGCCAGGGTGTTCGCACGCTACGTGCCTACGGCACACGACGTGTTCGTCACCACCTACTCCAAGTCGGGCACCAACTGGGCGATGCAGATGGCGGTTCAGATCGCATGGCGAGGCGAGGCCGAGTTCGAGCACATCCACGACTTGGTGGCCTGGCCCGAGGCACACTTCGCGGGCATTGCCCCGCTCCACGATCCCGGGCCGCGCGAGCGCTGCCCCACCGGCAAGCGCGCGATCAAGACCGCGATGGACGCAGCGTTCGTGCCATACCAGGAGGACGCCACCTACCTCACCGTGCTGCGCGATCCCAAGGACGTCTTCGTCTCCGCCTATCACTTCATCTTCAACGTGTTCGACCTGTTCGACGACGTCACGCTCGAGGAGTGGCTGGCGCTGTTCTTGAGCCCGCAATTTCCTGCGGGCTCGTGGGCCAAGCACACGGCGAGCTACTGGGCCTGGCGAGACCGTCCCAACGTCGCGGTCCTGCTGTTCTCCGAGCTCAAGCGCGATCTCGAGGGTACCGTGCGCCGCGTCTCGCAGACCATGCGAGTCCCGCTCTCCGATGCCGAGGTCGCGCGGGTGGCGGAGCGCTGCTCGTTCGAGCACATGAAGCACGACGAGGCTCGCTTTGCTCCCCCGCGCATGCTGTTCACCCGCCAACGAGCCACGATGGTGCGCGCGGGCAAGGTGGGCGGATCCGGCGAGCTGCTCACCCGCGAGCAGCAGGCGGCGATCGACCGCCACTTCCGCCGCGAGCTGGCGGAGCTTGGATCGGACTTCCCGTACGATGAGGTGTTCGAGGTCGTCGACGGTTGAAGTGTGCCCCGTGTGCCCCAGTCACCCGCTCGACGGGTGCACGACGGTGGACTACGGCGCCTTCGGAATGACGCACGACAACCGCATCACCTTCGAAGGTCCCGCCGGTCCGGGTGCGTTGGTGCAGCTCGACTTCGCCTTCTCCAACATCGACGACAACGCCCCCGATGGATCGGCGGGTCCGACCGAGGTCGAGGTCGAGATTCGCTTGGACCCTTGACCTCGCCACCGAGCGCCGGGACGGAAGCGGCCTGGTATCGAGCGGATGACCGCTGGAGATCGGGCCGCCGCGCGCTTCGGACATCGGCTGTCCGTGGACAACGTGTCGGCGAGGCCCGAGCGCCGTCGCTGCCCCGGATCTGAGCGGCGGACCGGCACCCGGCGCGGTTCGTGGTATGTCGTCATCGTGAAGACGCTGCTGTGCCTGTGGCTCCTCGCGCCGGGCTCGTCGCCAGCTGCCGAAGGAGCCGAGACTACCCTTACGAGCCCCGTCGAGCCCCGCGAGGCCGAGAGCGGGTCGGCGGCAGAGGTCGGCGCGGCGGCGGAGGTCGGCTCGGCAGCAGAGGTCGGCTCAGCGGCAGGGGTCGGCACGGCGGCGGAGCCCGAGACCGAGCCCGACCCGCCGCCCGAGCCGGCGGCGCCGCCCGAGCCGGAAGCCCCCGCGGCGCTCGAGCCTCGGCCGACGCCGTCGCCGGTCGTCCCCGTCGCCCCAGCCCCAGCCCCAGCGGGGCCGCCCGCGTCGACGGCGAGTCCCCGCCGTACGTGGGTCGTGGGTGCGTTCGTCGATGCGGGGTATGTCTTCAACAGCAACCGGCCGGAGAGCCATGTCAACCGAGGCCTCGTCACCGCGCCACGGACCGGCGAAATCACGGTGCCGATTGCGGTCGGGCATGTCCTCCACGACCCGACCGAGGCCGAGCCTTGGCAGCTCGAGGTCGCGCTGCAGGTCGGGCCGGCCGCGACCGCGCTGTTGGCCGCAGATCCTCGGCCCGGGGGCGATGCGAGCCAGTTTACCGGGGTCGAGGTGCTGCAGCACATCGGTCGCGCCAACGTCGGTGGTCGGATCCCGGGCCTTGGAACCCAGGTCGCAGCGGGAGTGCTCGCATCCCCGCTTGGCTACTGGAGCTTCTGGACCAAGGACAACTGGACGGTCTCCACGCCGTGGCACCTCAACGCGTCGCCCTACGTGCTCATGGGAGGCCGCGTCCTCCAGCCGGTGGGCGAGCGCGTGACCCTGCACGCGTGGGTCACCAATGGCTGGCAGACCTACGCCGACCTCAATCAGGTGCCTAGCTACCTCGGAGGGGTGAGCGCGGAGCCCGTCGATGGGCTGCAGCTCGGTCAGTTCGTGTACTTTGGCCCCGAGGATCGCGACCCCAACCCGCGGGCGTTTCGCGTGCTCGCCGACTCGTGGGCGGTGTATGACGCGGGACGCTGGGGTCTCGCGGGGATGTTCAACGTGATGCGCGAGCGCCTGACCCTCGAGCCGGGAGAGCCGGTGGCGCTCTATGTCGCGGGCGCCGTGGCGCCCCGGGTACGACTGTGGCAGTCGACGCGAGACGAGCGCATGCAGTGGTTCCTCGCGGCCCGCGGCGAGGCCTTCTGGGATCGGGACGGTCGTCTCTTCGGGGTCGACCAGTTGCTAGGCTCGGCGGCGATCGACACCGACCTACATCTGTTCGGTCACCTGCTAGTCCGCCTCGAGTATCGCTACGATCACAGCACCAACCCGGGGGGGTACTTCTACCGGGGCACCGCGATCCGCGACACCGACCGCGGCCTTGGCCAAGACCAGCACACGATCTACCTCATGACCTCGGGGTATTTCGAACACTGGTTCGGTACCCGCGAGCGGTCGTGAGCGCCCCTTGGTGGCGCTATGCGTCGCCCTCTTGGCCGAGGGTGGTGTTGCGCATGAGCTGCCGCCCCAAGAGCAAGAGGAACTGGGAATTGGTGAGCAGGTAGCGCTTCCACAGGCGCCGAGGCTCTTGCGCGAGCCGGAACGCCCACTCCATGCTGGTGCGCTGGATCAACACGGGCGCGCGTGCTCGCAGCCCGGCGATCACATCGAAGCTGCCTCCCACGCCGATCGCGATGCTGACCCCCAGCTCATCCCATTGCTCGTCCATGAAGCGCTCCTGTCTCGGAACGCCCATGCCGACGAACAAGATGTCGACCCCGGCCTCACGGATCGCCCGCGCGCGAGCCGCGGCGCCCTCGGGGGGAAAGAAGCCGTCGCCGACATAGGTGATCTGGAGCGACGGCCAGCGCTCCTCGAGCCGGTCGCTCACCGAGCTCACGATGGGGCGCTTGGCGCCAAGCAACCCGATGCGCAGGCCCTCGTCGGCGGCCCGCTCGCACAGCGCATACACGAGGTCGATGCCGGTCACCCGTGCCGGCAACCTCGCGCCGAACGTCGGGGCGAACCACACCAGCGGCTGTCCGTCGGCCACGACGAACGCGGCCCGGTCCACGAAGCTCTGCAGCCACGGGTCCTCGCGCATCATCATGAGGATCGCGACGTTGACGGTGCACAGCCAGCCGCGCCGGCCCGCCCGTATGTGGGTGAGCACGAGATCTACGGTCTGCGCGAGAGTGACCCGGTCGAACGCAGAATTCAGGATGCGCGCGCGCGTCTTCTTCATGCACCCCTCCGGTTCATGCACCACTCCGGCTCAGCAGGAGCGCATCGATGTAGAATTTGGCCGCCCAGTTGGGGTAGCAGAGCGGGGAGTAGCTGCCCCAGATCGGGTACGAGCCCGCGATTGCGCCACGAATGTCGAGGTCTTGGGTGTCGAGATCCTGGGTGGCCGTCACGTAGCGGGTGGCCCGTAGCGCGGCCTCGCGATAGCGCGGCTCACCGGTGTGGGCATGCAGCCGGTGCCAGATGTTGGCCATCTGCACGTTGCCGGTCAGGCAGCAAGAGCGCGCGGCGGGGCGGCCGTCGCCATCGATGCGGCCCGGAAGCCACCCGTCGAGTCGCAGACGCGAGAGCACGGCATCGGCCCCGCGGATCGCGGCGTGCTCCCACCGTGCATCGGAGCACCGCCGACTTGCCTCCCACAGCCCGCGGATCGCATACGCAATGGTGTGGGTGAACGGGGGGGTGTTGGGGTCGAATGCCGCGTCGCGGAACCAGCCGTTGACCTGTCGCGAGACGGCCCAGTCGAGGTTGGCCCGGGCCACGCGGAGGTCGTCGGAGCGCGGGGCAATTTCGTGCAGCTCGATCAGCGCCCACGCGACGCGAGTGTTGTAGACGTGGGGAATTCCGCGGTACGTGCTGCGAGTCCAGCGGCCTTCGTCGTCGGCCACCGCGACCAACCAGTCGCCCGCTCGCCGGGCCGCCTGCAAGAACACGTCGTCGCCGGTCTCCCGGTGGGCGCGTACGAGGCCGAGTAGATCTTGCCCCGTATCGAAGACGATGCCGCGCCCAGGCTGCACGCGTGGGTTGCTGAACGAGCCATCGGCGTTCTGGACCCGGCGCAGCCACGTGGCCATGCGGATGGCCCGCTCGCGGAGCTCCGCCCGACCCAAATGCTCGGCGACGTCGAAGAACGTGCCAGTGATGTACCCGGTGGTCTCGATGTACGAGGGACGCCAGCCGCCACGTAGCGAGAACCCATAGCTCACTCCATCGTCGTTGCCCTCGTCCTGGGCGCGGCATAGCCAGTGCACGGCGGCCTCGAGGTGAGCATGGTCGTCGCGGCGGCTGGGCTGAAGCTGTCCCAAATCGCGCAGCGCAGTCGTCGAGAACGCTTGGAACGGCAGGCGCATGATCGAAGGGCGGCCGACGACGTGGTCGGAGTGCGCCTGGCAACGGTCGCCCACCGAGACATGGATCGCAAGGGCCGGCGAGGTAGAGCCGCGCGAATCAGCCGGACGCGGTATACGCGCGGACTTGATCGAAGGGTTGCAGTGGCATAAGCCCTTCTCCCATGTCGAACGCGACCACGGAGCCCCGCAAGCACTATGGCACTTTCGGGCTACGCCGCGTGGGTCAGCAGTTGCTGGGGCTGCGACAGTTTCGCGCCGACGTGCCAGCCAACGTCGCGGTTCGCATCGAGCGGCTGCGCCGCGACGAGTCGCGCATCGAGGAAGCGCTGGGACGCCCCCTGCGAGGCCAGCGGGTGCTCGTGGTCGGCCCCGGGCAGCTGCTGCGCGAGGCTCGTTTCTTCGCGATCGCCAACCAGGTGACGTGCGTCGATCTCGACGTGATCCCCGATGGGATCGATCCGCTGGCGTACGCGAAGATGCTGCGCACCAACGGGCTCGGGCGCGTGGTCAAGACGGTGGGTCGCAAGCTGATCGGCAACGACCGCATCGAGCTGGCCGAGTGGCGAAGGCAGCTCGAGGTCGCATACCTGCCCGCGCCGCAGTGCTTGGTGCGCGACATCTGCGACGGCGCGCCCTCGCCGGGCAACTGGGATGTCCTCACCTCGTTCGCCGTGTTCCAGCACATCGCCGACGTGAGCACGGCCGTGCGTCGCTGCGTGGAGGCGCTGGCCCCGGGCGGGGTGCTCTACATCGGCGTGCAGCTGTGGACGGGGAACATCGGCCATCACGACATTCGGGCGTACAGCGGACGCGAGCACGAGCTGCCGCTGTGGGGCCACCTTCGCCCCAGCGCAGCCCACGAGATCGAGCCGAGCGCGTGGCTGAACGAGCTGCGGCTGCGCGACTGGCGGGCGGTGTTCGCCGAGCACTGCCCCGGCTTTAGGGAGTACCAGGAGCGCTTCGGCGAGGCCGAGCTCCGCGCCAAGATGACCCCTGCGCTGCGCGAGGAGCTTGCGGACTACGAGGACGACGAGCTCTACACCATCGACGTGTTCTTTCGCTGGCGCAAGCCCGAGGCCGAAGCCACTGCGTCCTGACATGGTCGGGTGACATCCCGTACCATGGCGCGATGCGACGTCTGCTCGGCTTTGGTCTTACCTGCTTCGCCTCGACCTTGGCGTTCGGCTGTCCCGGGGATGACGGGGCGCAGCAGCCCACGAGCTCGGAGGGCAGCGGGGAGTCCACCGCGGGCCCGATGGGGAGCAGCACGGGGGCAACCACCGGGGTCGTGGACGACGGCAGCGGGACCTCCGACGGGGGCACGACCGAGCTGCCCGAGCCGCTGCCGCCGCTCGACGCCGTACCGACGACGGTCGACGAGACCATCCTTCCCACGCACGCGGTCGAGGCGGCGCCCGGGCTCGACCCGCGGATCCCCGGCGAGCGCACGCAGCTGCTCGAGGAAGGGTATGGGGACTACGACTACGGTCCGGGCGAGGACGTGGTCGCGCGGACCCCCGACGGCAGTGACCCCCCCGCGCCGGGGCCGGCCCCGGGCCTGCTCTCGCGCTTCGTCCACCTCGCCGACACCCAGATCACCGACGATGAGTCGCCGACGCGGCTGATGTCGGCCGACAGTCAGTTCATCTCGGGCGCGTTTCGACCGCAGGAGACGCACGGCTGTCAGACCACCAACGCGGCCGTGCGCACGATCAACGCGGTGCACGCCCAGACCCCGCTCGACTTCGTGGTGCTGGGGGGCGACAACGCCGACTCCGCGCAGACCAACGAGGTGCAGTGGTTCCTCGACATCCTCGACGGAGCGCCGGTGGTGCACTGCGACTCGGGGGCAGACGACGATCCGGAGCCAGGGCCCGACAACGACCCCAAGGATCGGTTTGCGCCGGTCGGGCTCCAGGTGCCGTGGATCTGGGTCACCGGCAACCACGACGTGCTGGTGCAGGGCAACTTCGCGATCGCGGGGCGCGAGGCGGCTGCGATCGGATCGGCGGTCCCCGCCGGGAGCTCCACGCGGGATTGGTCGCAGCCAGGGGGCCCGGAGTTCAAGGGTCCGGTGGTGGCCGACGAAGGGCGGGCGCTGCTCGATGGCGCGGCGCTGCTGGGCCTCGTGGTTGGCAGCGGCGACGGACACGGCATCACCGATACTGCGCTCGCAGCGGGGCGCGCCACGTATGGATGGGATCTGGCCGGGACCGAGCTGCGCATCGTCGTGGTCGATACCGCGGGACCCACGGGAGGCGCCTCCGGCCTGGTCACCGATACGGACGTCTCACGCCTCATCCGCCCGCTGCTCGATCAAGCCGAGAGCGATGGCAAGCTGGTGATCGTGGCGACCCATCACGCATCGACCTCGCTCGGCGATGGGTCGGGCCTCGGAGGCATGCCCGTGCCCGGGGCGCTCGAGACTGCCGACTGGCAGGCGCTGCTGGGCGAGTACCCCAACGTGGTCGCGCACCTGTGCGGGCACTCGCACGAGCACCTGGCGGAGTTCGTCGAGCCGATGGGGGCGCGGGGCTACTGGGAGGTCGTCACCGCCGCGATCGCCGACTGGCCGCACCAGATGCGCATCGTCGAGGTCCACGATCAGGACAATGGGTGGCTCACCATCACCGGCATCGCGCTCGACGTTGCGACCGACGAGGATCAGCTCGCGACCGATGCCCGGGGCTTGGGGATCCTCGACTTCACGAGCGGCTGGGTGTTCGACGGGGCCGGCACGCCGGCCGACCGCAACGTACAGCTGTGGATCCCCGCCCCGTAGCCCCGGGCGGTCGATGTCACGGTCACGGTCTCGGCTCGCGCGCGCCGTCGAGGCCCGCATGCGCATCGCAGACGCGGGTCATTGCTCGAGCGCGCAGCCGAGGCCCTCGCGAAAGCTGGCATTGGAGCGATAGAACCCGAGCGCAACCGCGGTCACGCGCTTCCGCTCGCGGTCGATCTCGGCCTTGGCGACGTCGGGCGTGACCTTGGTCCACGCTCGGCACCAGGCCTCGTCGCGCTTCATCACGAACACGCACGAGCACATCTCCTTGGCCTTCTGGCGCACCGCGAGCTCGGCGTCGTTGTTGTCGTAGCCGTCCTTGCACGCCGGCGCGGCGAGGGCCACGGCGAGCACGAGGGCGCCCACGCGCGAGAGTACGGGTACGCTCATGGTGCGGCCTCGTGTGCGATCGAGACGGCGAGCTCGAGGAAGCGGTTCTTGTCGAACACTCCCGACTCGCGGTCGTCGGCGGTGCGCACCACCACCAGCGCCTCGGAGGGGATCACGGTGATCGACTGTCCCCAGTGTCCCGAGGCCTGGAATGCGTCCTCGGGCACGTCGGGCCACACCGAGTCGATCGCGAGCTCGGGAACCGAGTGATTGGTCCACCACTGGCGCCCGGGGACGGCATCGCCGTCGCGTGACCACTCGTAGGAGGCCTCGTCGAGGAACACCGGATTCACCGCGCGGCTGTCGTCCACCCAGCCCTCGGGCAAGATGCGCTCGTCGTTCCAGCACCCGTCGTGGAGGTAGAGGTAGCCGAAGCGAGCCATGTCGCGCGGGGTGGCATAGGCATAGGAGCTACCGACGAACGTCCCGGCGCGATCCTGCTCGAACACGGCGCTGGTCATGCCCAGCGGCCCGAACAAGAAGTCGTGGGGGAAGCTGTCGTGGATCGCCGAGGGGAGGGCGCCCGCGAGCACGGCCGACAACAGCACGGTGTCGCCCGACGAGTAGCGGTAGAGGGTGCCCGGCGGGGCCTCTTGCGGGTGGTGCCCGACGAACGCGCCCATGTCGAGCGCCCCGGTGCCGTAGAGCATCGCGATCACCGAGCTGAGGTGATAGGGCTCGTCCTCGTAGCCCTCGTTCCACTCGAGGCCCGAGCCCATGCTCAGCAGATCGTCGGGGGTCATCGAGCACTCGTCGATCTGATCGTAGTGGTCGCAGACGGAGTCTTGGAGATCGATCCAGCCCTCGCCGACGGCCACGCCCACGAGCGCGGACATCATCGACTTGGACACGGACCAGGTGAGGTGGGGGCTGTCGACGTCGAAGCCCCGGGCGTAGCGCTCGTAGACGATGCGGCCTTGGTAGACCACGAGCACCCCGTCGGTGCGCGGCCCTCGACGCTCTGGGTCGCTGCCGACGAGCGTGAACGCGAGCTCGTCGAGCGCGGCGCTGGCGGGCCCGGGCGCGAGCGCCTGGGGCCAGTCGGGGTCGGGCCAGCTCACTCCACTAGGGCACGCGGCGCTGGCCGTGGCGGGCCACTGCGAGAGCAGCCCCGCGAGCGCGAGCCAAGACAGCGAGGAGCTCCAGCTCTGCATCAGAACCTCACCTTCACGACGGGCACGGTGATGCCGAACCCGGCGCGCTTCCACAGCCGCTCGTGGCGCTGCCACGAGAGCTCGGTGGGATCGGGCGGCGCGGGGCGGCGGGTCGCCTCGGCGGTGAGGCTGGACAGCGCGGTGACCACGAACGCATCGGCGAGGACCACGGGCGCGGCATCGCGAAACTCGCGGAAGCTGGCTCCACCGAGCACCGAGCCCGCGAACACGGCGAGGTGACCGACCTGGTGCACGAGGTATCCCGGCCAGAAACGTTCGCGTCGCCTGGCGAGGCGCCGACCCACGGCCCACTGCGTGGTGTAGATGAAGGGCGTGGGCAGGAACGCGCCGATGAGCATCGCGCCGACGACGGGGGAGAGGCCCTTGCCGCGGTGGCCGACCCAGCCCGCGAGCGCGTAGGTGCCGGGGAGCACGAGCAGGCTCGCCATCACCCCGGTGCCATAGTGGGCGCCGACGAAGCGCCAGCTCCACGGGGGCAAGGAAGGCCGACGGCGCCGCGAATCGTTGTTCGGCGTGACCCGCGGAGCGGGGATCGGGGGCGGGCCGGGTGGTGGCGCGCCCGCGGCCTCGGGGGCAGGAGGCGCTGCGAGGGCGCCGAGGAGCAAGGGGATGAGCATGCGGCGGGTGCTCACGGTACCCGGGCCGCGCGGCCCACCGCAAGCGCGTGCGTGGTTGGCCGATCGATGGCTCCAGCGCGGGCGAGCGTGGCGGAGATTCTCGAGCGCACCAGGGATCCTCGGCGGCAACTTTCCTGCGACGATCCTCGAGTCGCGTGGCTTGGCGGGCTCGGTGTCCGCGCTATACTCCGGCGACGCCTTGGGTCGGTTGGTTCATGATTGAAATACCGTGGATGAAGGTGGGGGCCGCTCTTGCGCTAGCCTTGGTGGGCGCATGCGGTGACGATGGCGGCCACGGCCGCGGCGATGGCGTGCTCGGGTTCGCCAACTTCCGCTGGAAGTGCGCCGGGCCGGGGGACATTGCCTGCATCCCCGGTCGTGTCACCGACTTCCCGCGTGGGGTGGCGCTGGGCTCGACGTTCGAGCTCAGCTTCGTGCTGCACGACGAGGTGCCGGTGGACGCAGGGTGGATCGAGCCGATCGGCTCGGCGCGCACGGAGCTGCTGTCGAGCAACGGGGGCCCCGTGGACGGCTACGACTACGGCCACGGGACCACGATGGAGCCGCGCGCGTCGTTCTTGGCGCGAGAGGGCGGCGAGATCACGCTGCTCGCATTTGCGAACGACGACACGGTGGCCGACTACGTCACGCTCACGCAGCTCTCCGCGACACGTCTCGCCGTCGTTCGAGACTGCCGCGTGAGTGCCTGCGACGACGGGGTCGAGGTCGGCTCGGTGTTCGTGGGGACGACCACCGACCTTCGCGTGGAGCCCTACGCCGCCGACCAGCTGTTGGTGGGCCACGTCGACTACGAGTGGGAATCGTTGACCCCCGAGCTACTGGAGCTCGATGCCAACGGCAACGTCGTCACGCTCGAGCCGCTCCGCAAGGGCACCGCGTATGTGCAGGTGCGGGGGGCAGGTCGCGAGGAAACGGTCGCGATCGAGGTGCTCTCCAACGTGAGCTCCGAGGGGCCTCACCGCGGTCCACTGGGGGGCACGGAGGGCGAGACCGAGGGCTCGACCACCGCAGGCTCCGAGTCCGGCAGCGACGGAACCGGAACG
This sequence comes from Nannocystaceae bacterium, assembly GCA_041600735.1. Taxonomy (GTDB): domain Bacteria; phylum Myxococcota_A; class Polyangia; order Nannocystales; family Nannocystaceae; genus Paraliomyxa. Next base: position 13,191 of record JBFIJN010000038.1, on the reverse strand, counting down.
GGGACCGACACCGGGACCGACACGGATCCGGGGACGACCAGCGGCACCAGCACGACGGGAGGGACGTGATGCGCTCCTTGCAAACGACGACGAGCCGGTGGATCGCGGTGGTCGGCATGCTCATGGGCGCAGCGTCCTGCGACTCGGCACGCTTCGATCACGTGGAGCTCTACGAGATCCAGGGCAGCCCCGGCGCCGAGATCTCGAGCTCCATCATCGTGCCCCAGGGCGGGGTGATCTTGTTCGAGGCGTTCCCCCGCGCCGAGGCCAACTCGGTGGAGTACGTGGGCCTCGAGCGCTTCAAGCTGCGCCCCGATGACCCCAACGTGGCCGAGGCTCACCGCGCGATCCTCCGCGACACGTGGGTGGTGAGCGGCATCGCAGTGGGCACCACGCGCCTGCAGGTGCTCGTCGACAACGAGGTCGTCGACCGGATCCCCGTGGAGATCGTGGAGGCGGCACCGTGAGGCGCACCATCCTCTCGCTCTTGCTGGCGGCGGGCCTCGTGGGGGCTCCGCGCCCGGGCTTCGCGGCCGAGCCTTCGCCCAAGGTCACCGAGATGCAGCAGCTGCACGGGCAGGCCCAGGCCCACGTCCAGCAGTACAACGTGACATTCGATGCCAAGCAGCTCGAAGCGGCGCACGAGTTGCTCGCGCGATGGTTGGTCGAGCACCGTGCGCACTACGGAGACACTCCGGCGGCGGTCTCGGTGCGTGCGCCCGTCGAGCAGCAGCTCAGCACGATCGACGCGGAGCTGCAGCGGGTGGGCGCCGCGGCATCGGCGGGACCGGCCGTGCCCGTCGCGGTTGCACCGGCGCGGCCGGTGATGTCGCCCGAGCAGGCGGCGGAGCTTCGCGCCTCGCGAGGTTGGATCGCCGGCGGGGTCACCTCGATCGCACTGGGCGGCGTGGTGCTGGTGGGGGTGAGCCTGCCGCTGTGGCTGCTGCGCGAGCGTGCGCTGCGACGCGCAAACGAGCAGACGTTCTACGCCGACGAGCAGCGCCTCGTCTCCCGGGCGCGTCGCCGCCAAGCCGGGGCCTTCGCGACCTTCGCGGTGGGCGCGGCGTTCGCGGGCGCGGGCGTGGCCATGCTGACGGTGGGGGTCGTGAAGCGCATGCGGGTGCGCAGCGAGCTGTCGTGGGCGCCCGCCCTCGGTCCCGGCTTTGCCGGAGCCAGCGCCACCCTGCGTTTCTGAGCGCGGGCGCCTCTGCACCCCTTTCGCTCGTGGCCGCGCAGGGGCGATGCTGGTCTGGCATGCCGGCCGAGCGACGCACGCGATGGGTGGCGAGGGCCTCTCTGTTGCTCCTGCTGTTGGTGGGCGCGGCGCTGGCTTGGCACTCGTTGCGCGGGGTCGAGCGCGACGAGGCCCCGTCCGCCGCGCATGCGTCCACGCCCGCGAGCTCCCCCGCACGCTGGCCCCGTCACGCTCGACGTCCGCCCCCGCGCCGGCCTGGTCTCATCGATGCGCCCGCGGGCGAGGTGTACGAGGACGCGGAGGCCCACGCGGGTGCGCTGGTGGGGACGGTGCGAAGCTGGCTCGACGCGACCCCGGTGGAGGGGGCCGAGCTCACGTTCCTTGGCGCGGGCTCGATCCATTCGGTCATCACGGACGCCGACGGTCGCTTCACTTTGTTCGCCCCGCAGCCTGGACCGTACACGCTGGCCTCGGTGCTCGCCGACGGCTACCTGCCCTATGCCCCCGAGCTCGGACTGGCGCCGCTGCACTATCTGGCGCGACCCGGCCGACGGGTCGAAGGCGCCGTGATCGAGCTCGTCCCCGCCACCGAGCTCGTCGCGCAGGTTCGCAGCGCGAGCGATGTCGCGGTGGCCGGAGCCGAGGTCCGCTGGCTCGGCCTCGGCACCGGTGAGTCGGCGCTGGCGGCCGACGACGCGGTCTACACGAGCGACGCCCACGGCGAGATCCGGTTCACGGCGCGGCACGATGCATGGCTCGAGGCCCGTCACGAGGAGCATGGGGTCGGACGGGCCCGCGTCGACGAGCGTGCGCTCGCGCTCGGGCGGGTGGTGGTGCGGCTCTCGCCGGAGCACACGCCCGCGACCGCGACGATTGCTGGGCTGGTGCTCGACCCCGCCGGTGAGCCGGTGGCAGGTGCTCGCGTGCTCGCAACGTCCAGTGATGAGGAGCCGAGCGCCGAGGCGGTGAGCGACGACGAGGGTCGCTTCACGCTCGAGGATCTCGTGCCCGGTCGTCATCGCGTGGAGGCTCGCGCGCCGCCGCTCGCCCCGGTGTGGGCCAGCGGGGTGCCGACGGGGTCGGATGCGGTGCGGCTCCAGCTCGGCCCGGGAGGCACCATCCGCGGCACGATCAAGACGCAACGAGGGGCGGTGGTGCCCGGGGCGACGGTGGTGGCGCTGCGCCACACGGGACCGCTCACCCGTGCGTCGCAGGCCCACACCACGGTGTTCGACGCGGACGGAGAGTTTCGCCTGGAGGGCCTACCACCCGGGGTCTACGACGTGGTCGGTGGCGCGGCCGATCATGCGCTCACGCGCGTGCGCGACGTCGAGCTGGGGGCGGGCGAGGTGGTGCTGGCCCTGGTCTTGCCCGACGGCGGCTGGATCTCTGGGCGCGTCGTCGACGAGACCACCGGCGAGGCGGTGGCCCTGGCCCGCGTGGAGGTCGAGCGCTCGCTCGCGGCTGGGGCCTCGATCGCTCCGCTGCGCTCGAGCGCCCTGACCGACGAGCGCGGGGCGTTCGAGATCCACGGGGTCGAGCCGGGCCGGGGATCGGTCTATGCCTACGCGCTCGGGTATGCACCGCGGGCGCTCGCGGGTCTCGAGATCGAGGCCGGCGCGGATGCGGGCCCGGTCGAAGTGACGCTGCGACCCGCGGAGGACGCGGTCGGCGAGGTCTTCGACATCGTGGGTATCGGGGTGATGGTGCAGGTCGAGGGTGAGGCGCTGCGCGTGGGGGCGGTGATCGAAGCGGGTGGCGCCGCCCGAGCGGGGGTGATCGTGGACGACCTGCTGGTCGAGATCGACGGCGTGCCCGTGGCCGCGCTCCTCGACTTTGGCGATGCGGTCCAGGCCCTGCGGGGGCGCGAGGGCACCGAGGTGCGCCTGCGCGTGGTCCGGGGCGAAGCCGAGCCGTTCGAGCTGATCGCGGTGCGGGCACGCGTGCGCGGCTGAGCACCCGTAAACGACAAGAGAGGCGCGCCCCAAGGGGTCGCGCCTCTCCATCATCATCGATCCGAGCGTTGCTCGATCGGTGGGATCACTGCGGGACGAGCAGCAGGCTCTTGGCCGACTCTGCGTAGGTCGGCTTGAGCAGCTCGAGCTCCTCGGGCGAGGACTCGTAGACCAGGATGAAGTCCTTGTCGCCCCGACGTGCAACGGCGAGGTAGAGGGCGGTGGCTTGCGAGCCTCCGCCGCCGCCGTACTCCACGGCGACATGATAGTCGGTGGCAGTGTCGACGTTGGCGGCGGCCTGGGTGCCGCCGGTGTAGCCCTGGGACTCGAGGGTCTTGATGAACTCCTCCATGAGCTTGGCGGGCTTCTTCTTCTTGTCCATCTGGTAGACGAACACCATGACGCGCTTGATCATCGCGTCACAGGCCGACATGAACCCGCCCGACATCTGGGCGGTCTGCACCATCGGATTGTCGTCGGGCGGGAATTCCACGCCGATGGGCGGGCGGAACATCACCAGGTCGGAGAAGATGAGCGTGGGCGCGTCGGCAACCTTGGCATCGCAGGTGGTGGGTGCACCACCATCATCGCCACCGTCGCCAGCGTCGGTAACGGCACCGCCATCGCTGGCACCGCCATCACCCTTGGGCTGACGATTTTTGCCGGGCTTCTTGCCGCCACCATCTTCACCCGGTGGATTGGTGCCCGGAGGCTTCTTGGACCCGCAGCCACCGGCCAAGCCGAGGCACAGACCAAACAGGATCGCAGGGGCGACAGAGAATCGAGCGAGCTTCACTGAGTTCGTGCTCCTTGGAATCGGGCGAGACGGTATCACACGACGCGACGCCCAGAACAAGGGAACGCGTCGATGGGGCGGCCCGACCTGGACGCCCCGGGAGGGGAAGGGCTGGGTTCGGGACCCGGAACGCCTGGCCCCGCGGGGGCCTTTCAGCGCCGGCCGGCGGAGCCGCAATTCGCGCTCGGGCGTGCCATTGGCATGGCGTTGGGCCTCACCCTGCGGGTTTCCAGTCGACCGCGCCGCCGGGCAAGAAGTAGAGCAACACCATCGCCGGGCCGGTGACGGTTGGCGTGTGCACGGAACCCGACGGCATCACGACCCAGCCCGGAGGGTGCCCGTCGAAGCGGGAGCCCGTGGCCTCGGGATCCAGGGGATAGCCCAGCGTGACCTCGCCGCGGGGATGACCATGACGGAGCGCTGGCCCCTCGAGCGCGACCACGTCGATCGAGAGCTCGCGGGTGTCCGGGCCGGCCTTGGCGACCCGACCAAAGCGGGCCTGGGGCTCGCCCCGGTCGCAGAGCCATCCCTCGCGGATCCCCTGGCGCAGGGTCGTGCCCAGGCGGGTGGCCAGCGGACCCTCGGCAGGCACGGCCGCCTGCAGCTGGGTCGCCAAGCGGGCGGCGCCCTCGTGGTCGGTGCAGCCCGCGAGCGGGAGCGCGGCCACGAGGTCGAGAATGGGGGCGAGATCTCCGAGCAGGCCTTGGATCGGCGCGGTCATGGTGCGGGCGTCAGGCTACCACTGGCCGCGGGATCCGGCGGGACCCGCACGCCCTCGCCCGTGATGCGCAGGGTCTGAGGGGCGTGTTCGGTGGTGGCCGCGCCCGGCTCGAGCAGCGCCCGGCCGAGGAACACCAGGCGAACGGTCGCGGGCTGAAGGTCGTCGAGCCGGCGTCCCGCCGTGGAACGCGGTGCGCCGCCCAGGCCGGCGCTGGGCGGGGCAGGCCCCCAACGTGCCAGCACGGCCGAGGCCCGACCCGCTGGCACCAGTGCCATGCGCTCGCCCGAGAGCATCAGGACATCGTAGGGGAACGCGCCCGTCGGGTCGGTGGCGACCACGCCGTCCACCACTCGCCGCGAGCGAACGGACCACGCCGCCTCGATGCGCTCGATCGTCTCGTCGAGATCGCACGTGCTGCGCCACATCCAGGCGTGGTCGCTCGCATCGTCGCTCGAGAACACGAGCTCGGCGGGGCGAAAACCCGCGCGTCGCAGCGTGGCCGTGAGCACCGGGACCTGCCACGACCACTGCCCCAGCGAGAACGACAGTGGGATGGCCAGGCCATGCCCGGGCGCTCGCGCGTGCTCGCCCAGGGCGCGCAGCGTGGCCTCGAGATCCGCGGCATCGAGCTGCACCGAGGCGACGGTCGTCGCGGCGGCGGGCAGCCAGGCATGGTCGTCGAAGCGCTCATCGATCGGACCGCAGGGCGCGGGCTCGACCGGCTCGGGGGGCTCGACGGCTTGGGTGGTCTCGACGGGTTTCGCGGGCTCGACCGGCTCGGTAGGCCGCACCGTTGGAGCGGGTGGGGTCGGTCGCGGGTGGCAGGCGGCGAGCCCCATCCCGAGCCCGAGCCCGAGCCCGATCCCGATCCCGGCACGAGCCGCGAGGCGAGCAACGCTGGACCCACGCGCGCGCACGGATCCTCGCTAGTGCTCGACCTCGAGCTGGGCTGCGTCGGCGCGGGAGAGCTGGAGGCGGCCGGCGACCACGGGGCCGTCGGCGAGGTAGGCCGCGCGCTCGACCAGCTGCTGGATGCCGTCGCTCTGCTCGGGCGCCTTGCGACCCTCGAGCGTGGCCGCGGCCGCGCTCGGATCGCCGTCGATGTGCAGCACCACCTGCCCATCGAGCCCGCCGTCGGGGCTGCGGCGCACCTCGAAGCGCACCGACAGCACGTCTTGATCGAGGTCGAGGTGGAGCATCGGCCCCGCGGCGAACAGGGCGACCGCCGGGGCATCGGGCGTGGCCAGCAGCTCGGCGAGCTGCGTCTCGACCTCGGAGGCGGGCAGGTCCCGCGCCGCGATGAGAGGAGGGAGTCCCGTGCCGGGCTCGCTCGTGGGGATGAAGCCGGCCACGTCGCCGGCCAGCAGCACGACGCGATAGGGGAACACGCGGCGTGGCTCCCAGATCTCGAAGGCGTCGACCTCCTTGCGCTCGAGCCCAAGGGCCTCGAGCCGCTCGATCGCTTGCTCGCGCGGGACGAGCAGGGCCCGCATCACGAGCGGCCGCCTCGACATCCGCGCGGTGGTGACCAACGTCTCTGCGGAGAGCCACGTGTCGGCGGTCGGGGCATCCGGCGGGCGCACGGCCTCGAGCGCGGCGTCGATGTCGGTGACGGCGCGCAGCAGCTCCTCGGCCCGCGGCGGCAGCCCATAGACCACGGCCACCGCGTCGCCCCGCAGGCGCACGGGCATGCCGAGATAGGCCACCGAGACCGCCTCGGGATCGAGCCAGGCGAGCAGCCGACCCCGACGCTCGCCGGCGGCGGGGTCGGAGGCCGAGGGCTTGGCGGTGGATCCGGGCGGGGACGGTGGCGCCGGAATTGCCTCGCGCGGCGGCGAGTCGCTCGCCTCATCCTTGCACGCGGTGCCCATGAGCAGCGCGGCGGCGATCAACCCTTGCCTCGCGCACCCGCTCAGCATGGCCGCCACCGTCGACCCTCCCGTACGAAGCGCGCGGGCATGGAGTGGGCGCGAGCGGGAGCCGGCGCGGCCTCGCCCGGGGCGCTGGGATAGTCGGGATCGTGGGGCATGAGGATCACCAGCTGGTTGCCGCTCGGGACCACCTTGGGCAGGATCGGCTCGCGCGGATCGACCTCGACCAGCGCGCTCATCCCCGCGGCCTCGAGCTCGCGCAGCCGCAGCAGCACCGCGACGGTGGGCGGCGGCAGGTCGACCTCCTCGGCCTCCCATGCGGCGAGGTGCGCGGCCGCGGTGGCCCAGCGGCCCTCGTGCGTCTCGACCCCATCAGCCTGCGCTTCGCCGCCCTCGCCCGCGTCGAGCTCGACCACGAAGAAGCGCGCGAGGTAGCGCCGGCGCGACTCGGCCGAGGGGGTGAGCCAGGTGTCGAACCACCGCAGCGCGCGACCTTCGAGGCGGAGCTGCGCTTCTTCTTCGCACTCGCGTCGGGCGGCCCGCTCCCAGCTCGACTCGTGCTCGGCCTCGCCATCCTCGGGGTCGAGGCGGCCGCCGGGGAACACCAACGTCGACGGCATGAACGGGCTCTTGGCGCTGCGACGCAGCATGTAGATCTCGCGTCCACCGGCGCCCGGCCGGAGCACGACCACGGTGGCTGCGTGCTGGATCGTCGCGCCACCCGAGCCCCCGGGCGGTGCCGATGCAGAGGATCGGGTTGGATCGTCGTTCATGGCGAGTGCTGGGGCGCGCGGCGTCGCGGGCGAAGCGTTGGGTATCACGGGGCTTTGCAGGGTCAGAATTGCGCGACTCCCGCTTACCACTCGGAGGGTCCCCGTGCGGGGCTTTTGCAGTTACGCTACGTTCGTTGGTCAGTATGCACCCGGTTTGGACCCATGATGCGCACGATGGCGGGTTCTCCGCCCGGGGAACGGAGGCCCGCGCGTGGAGCGCGTGACGTCTTCGTCGCCCTCCGTGTCCGGGCCCCAGGACGCGCTCTTCCGCGAGGTGCTGCAGATGGCCCCCGTGGCCACCGCCGTGCTCGATCGCGCGGGCTTGGTGGTCGCGTGCAACCGGGCCTTCGTCGAGCTGGTGCAGGTGCCCGCGCGCAAGGCCGTGGGCGAGCCCTTCCTCGGCTGGCTCGCCCGCTCGGGCGAGCGCGAGGGCTTTGGCCGCGCCTTCATGGGCCTGCGCGAGAAGGAAGCCGGCCGCGGCTTCCAGCTCGACGTCGGTCTCGTGCCAGAGCTGGGCCCGCGGGTGGAGTGTCGCGTGCGGGTGAGTCGACTCGCCGACGGCCACACCACGGTCACCTGCCAGCCCGCGACCGATCAGGCGCTCTCACCCGAGGCGGAGCTCGGCCTCGCGGTCACCCGCAGCCTCGATGCGCTCGACCAGGGCATGTTGCTGGTCGATCTCGACAGCAAGATCGTCCACGCCAACCCGGCCGCGGTCAAGCTGCTGGGCGAGGGCATCGCGGGGCGCAGCTTCCTCGAGCTCGCCGATCCAGACTCGGTCCCGCAGCTGATGCGGGCGCTGACGGTGGCGCGCGCGGGCAGCTGGCAGGGCGAGGTCGATCTTCGCCGCCTCGATGGCGAGCCGCTGCCGGTCGAGCTCTCGGTGGCCGCGGGCACCGGTCCTGCGGTGGTGCTGGTGCGAGACGTTCGTGAGCGTCGGCGCCGGGCCTTCGAAGAGCGGGTGATCAGCCAGGTCGATCGCTGCTTGGTGTCGAGCCCCGACCCGCAGCGCAGCGTGATGGCGGCCTGCGCCGCGCTCGGCGGGGGGCTGGGCTGCGAGCGGATCGCGGTGCTCGTGCGCGTGGGCGGAGCGTGGGTGTGCTGGCCCTGGGAGGACGGCGCCGCTCGTCGCCCGGTGCCGCTCGGCCAGCTCGATCCTCCGGCGGGAGTCGTGCCGCCCGCGGTCTGGGACGCGGCCGAGGAGCTCGAGCCCATCGAGCCCGGCGATCCACTGGCGCGCAGCTGTCTGGGTCCGCTCGATGCACGACACGTTGCCTTTCGCGTGCCACTGCGCGCGCCCAGCGGCGTGGCGGGACACCTGCTGCTCGTGCAGGGTCTCGAGACCTGGGACGCCCGCGATCGCTCGCTCATCGGAGCCCTCGCCGGTCAGATCGCGCTGGGCTTGGCCAACGGTCTGCTCACGATCGAGACGCGCGAGCTGGCCGACTACCAGGCGATGGTGCTCGACCAGACCACCGTGCTGCTCAACAGCGTCGACGCCGAAGGCCGCGTGGTCACCTGGAATCGCGCCAGCGAGCAGACCCTCGGGATCCTCGGGGCCCAGGCCGTGGGGCAACGCCTGGGCGTGGAGATCGCACCTGCGCTCGATCCTCGGCAGTGGGAGGCGCTGTGGAGCACGCTCTTGTCCGAAGGCGTGGTCGCCCGCGAGGTCACGCTGCTCGGCAACGCCTCGCTCCCCGCCGACAAGCGTGAGATCCCGCTCCACATCGAGGCCCGGCTGCTGCGAGATGACGAGCAGATCCGCGGCGCGGTGATCGTGGGCCTCGATCTACGCGAGCGCCGTGGCCTCGAGCGCCAGGTGCTGCGCAGCCAGAAGCTCGCCGCGGTCGGGCTGCTGGCCGCGGGAATCGCCCATGAGATCAACAACCCACTCTCCGGCGTGGTCGGCTATAGCAAGCTCTTGCTCGAGCGCTCGCTGCCCGACAACGTGCGCGAGAAGGTCGAGAAGATCGCCCAGAGCGGCGAGCGCTGCCGCAAGATCGTCGAAGGCGTGCTGCTATTCTCCCGCCAGCAAGACGGGGGCGAGCGACGCACGGTCGATCTGCGCGCGCTCATCGACCGCGTGCTCGCGATCGGCGAGTACCAGTGGCGCATGCACAACATCCGCATCATTCGCGAGCTCGAGCCCTCGGTGGTGATCTCGGCCGACGCCGACCAGATCGAGCAGGTGGTGCTCAACCTCCTGTCCAACGCGGCCGACGCCATGCCGCGCGGGGGCACGGTCCAGGTGGCGCTACGCCACACCACCGAAGGCGGCGCCGAGCTCACGGTCTCCGACCAAGGCCATGGGATTCCCGAGGAAATCCAGGCGCGGATCTTCGACCCCTTCTTCAGCACCAAGGAGATCGGCAAGGGCACGGGGCTCGGCCTTGCGATCTCCTACGGAATCGTTCAAGACCACGGCGGCGACATCGCGGTGCAGTCTTCTCCCGGGCACGGCGCCACATTCGTGGTCACGCTGCCCGCCACGAGCAAGCCCCTCTCACCTCCAGCCACCTAGCCCCCACCGAAGACACCCCCATGGCTCGCGGCCGAACACCCGTCAAAGACACCTACTCCACGCACGACGTTGCCAAGATCTGCTGCGTCACGCCCACGACCGTGATCCGCTGGATCGAGGACGGGCTGATCCCGGCATTCAAGACCGTGGGCGGCCATCGCCGCGTGCGGCGGGAAGACCTCGAGCAGGTCTGTCGTGAACGCAACATCCCGTTCAACGTGACCCAGGGCTCCGAGGTGGGCCGCATCCTCGTGGTCGACGACGAGCCCGTGGTGCTCGACCTGGTGCGCGACGTGGTCAAGGAGCTCGATCACAAGTTCGAGGTCGAGGTCGCCAAGGATGCGTTCGACGCCGGGCGCCTCGTGGTCTCGTTCCGACCGCAGCTCATCTTCCTCGATCTCATGATGCCGGGGGTCGATGGGTTCGAGGTGTGCTCGCGCCTCAAGAAGGAGCCCGCGACCACCAACACCGAGGTCATCGCGATCACGGGGTATTACACCGAGGCCAACATGGATCGGATCCTGTCGGCTGGCGCCGCGGCGTGCCTCAAGAAGCCGCTCGACGTGACCGAGGTGCGGGCCAAGGTGAGCGAGGCGTTCAACCTGCGGCCGCAGGGGAGCGAGCGTCGGGGGGGTCGCGAGGACGCAGCGAAGGTGCTCATCATCACGCAGAACGCCGACTTTCGCGCGCGCGTGAAGGACGAGCTGTCGAGCGCCGACCCTCCGGTCGAGGTGCTCACCGCCCAGACCGGGGCCGACGCGGTGCTCGTGGGCCAGTCGGCCCCGCCGCGCCACGTGATCTTGAGCCTCTCGGTGCCCGACGTGGACGAGAGCCAGGCCATCGAGAAGCTGGTGGCGGCCGCAGGGGCCAACGGCGTGCAGATCCTGGCCGTTCACGATGCGCCCACCGAGGACATGAAGGCCAAGGCCCGGGCTGCGGGGGCTCGCATGTGCCTGCCGACCTCGGTGGTCACCGGCAGCGTGCGCGAGCTGCTGGGCGTGTAGCGGGGTGCACAGGCTCGGCCGCTGGCCGGGCCACGTGAGCACAACTCACGTCGCGCGAGGTTTCGGCCTGGCGGCTCCGTGTGGCAGGGTCGCAGCTGAGATGTTGCGGACTACGGTTGGGGTTTGGGGTTGGCGGGGGTACGTCGTGCTGCCGCTGTGTGTTGGCCTGGGATGCGGCGGGGGGTTCCGCGACGAGAAGGACCCGACCGGTCAGCCGACCACCATCACCGCGTCGGACGACTCGGCGAGCGGGGGCGAGGGCGGGACCACCGTGTCCAGCGCGGGGACGCTCGACGGGGACGACATGACGGGCGGCGTCAAGCTCGATGTGGCGTTCGACACCGACAACATGACGGCCGGCGACGGCGGCGACATGTCCGGCTGCGACAAGGTCGACTTCTTGTTCATCATCGACAACTCGGGGTCGATGGGGGACGAGCAAGACAACCTCATCAACAGCTTTCCGCAGTTCATCTCCACGATCAAGAACACGCTCGACGAGGCGCAGGACTACCACATCATGGTCCTCGACGTGGATGCGTGGCAGTACGAGCAGTGCCAGCAGATGTGCGATGCGGCGCCGCCCGAGTGCATCGATGCGGCCGGCACGTGCAACTTCAATCAGAGCCCCGTGTGTGCATTCGCGTGCTTCTTTGGTGCGGCCTGCGGGGCCGGCGGAGGCGGCTTCCAGTGCGGCGTGACCATGCCCGAGGAGTGCGAAGACGTGCTCGGGGCCGGCGTCACGCACCCGCGCGGCCAGGGCAGCAGCAACATGGACTGCAACTTCAACACCGGTGCGCGCTACATGGACAGCACCGAGCCCGATCTCTCGGCCACCTTCGAGTGCGCCGCACAGGTGGGGGTGAGCTCGTACGCCGGCACCGAGCGCCCGATGGAGGCGATGGTGCAGGCGGTGACCGGCAACACCCCCGCCGAGCCGTGCAACGCGGGCTTCCTGCGCGATGATGCGATCTTGGTGGTCACGTTCATCACCGACGAGGACGACGGCAACGGCGACTCCGCGGGGAACCCCGCCGGCTGGAAGCAAGCGCTGGTCTCCGCCAAGAACGGGGACGAGAACGCGATCGTGGTGCTCGGCCTGTTCGGCGACAACGACCAGCCCGGTGGGATCTGCCAGGACCTCGCCGACGGCAGCGATGGAGCCGAGGCCGCCCCGCGGCTGCGCGAGTTCGTCGACTCGTTCGGCGACAAGGGCTTCTTCGGCAGCGTGTGCGCCCCGAGCTACGAGCCGTTCTTCATGAACGCCGTGGGCCTCATCGACACCACCTGCGACGAGTTCATCCCGCCGCAGGGCTGACGTGATGCGACGGGCCACGATCGTGGGGGCGGCTCGGGGCCGGCGTGGTGCACACGATGGCCTCCGATGCGCCCAACGTGCCGTGCAACTTCACCACCGCGGTGGATCTGATCGACACGACGTGTGACGAGTTCATCCCGCCGGGTTAGCGACGCTAACCACTGCGTGGTCGAATTGCGTCGCCGGGCCTCGCGGTGCCTGTGGGGTTCATGCCACACCACCGGCCCAAGTCGTCGAATTCACGTGGGCCACGAGCCGGTGTCATTCATGCAGTCGTGACGCGATCGCATGCGACGATGGATCTCCGTGGGCCTCGCGCTGGCCTCGATGGCCGCCGCGCGGCCGGTGCACGCGGGCAAGCTGGGCGATCTTCGCTCCGAGACCGAGGGATCGAGCAGCAGCAGCAGCGCGGGTGGCTCGGGATCGGATGGCGGAAGCGACTCGAGCGACACCAGCAGCTCGGGTGACTGGGGGGCCGCGCTCGGAGAGGCGATGATCGATGCCTACGTGGAGACGGTGTGGCGGCTGTACACCCGCTATCCCTACGAGCCGGGGACCAAGGGCTATGTGCACATCATCCCCGAGGATGCGGAGAAGAGCGAGCGCATCGGCCAGCGGTTCTCCGGCTCGTTCTCGATCGATGGTGCCTACCTCGGCCCGGGACTCGGCCGGGCGGGGCTCGACGTGCAGCTGATGGTGCGCCGCTTTGGCCTGCAGCTCGACTTCTCGCCGCACGTGGAGCTCGACGCTCGCGATGCGCTCATGCTGGGCAGCACCGCGCTGATGTTCGCCCCGATCTTGCGACCGCGCTGGCAGCTCTACGCGGGCGTGGGCGTGGGCGCGATGATCGATGGGAGAGTGCTGCCCCGCGCCGAGCGCTCCGATGCCGCGGGCTTCAACGCGACGTTCCAGACGACGGTGCTCCCGATCCGCCCGCTGGTGCTGCGCGGGCGCTTCGATCTGGGCACGCTCGGCGCGGCGCAGACCATGCTGGGGCGCGGCACGGTGGGCGCGCTGGTGCAGCGCTGGGAGATCTT
>JBFIJN010000037.1:0-32272 GCA_041600735.1 Nannocystaceae bacterium | reverse complement strand
CCGAGGCCGGCCCCACCGAGAGCGAGCCCGTCGAGGCCTCCGCGGCCGTGCGCACCGACCCCGCCGAGGCCTCGTCCGCCGGCGAGGGGCGGCTCGCCGGGCGTGGCCTGATCTCGGCCCGCGGCGTCCCTCCGTTCTGGATCGAGCGCGAGTACCAGACCCACTTCACGCGCGCGATCGCGTTCCCTCCGCTCTTCATCCACCGCAAGCCCAAGGCCGATCACCCCGAGGCCTACTTCCACGCCGATCTCGCGCTCAACTTTGGCTGGTACTCGGAGAACAACGAGCGCCGCCACTGGCTCAACCCGATCGGCCTCGTGTACGGCTACAAGAGCGAGCGCAAGACCTTGTGGGGCGCGGCGCCGCTGCTGATGGGCTACCGCCGCATCGGCGAGCAGTTCAACTTCGGCCAGTTCCCGCTCGTGTGGTGGTGGGGCACCAAGTTCGTCAAGAACGTGCTGGTCGTTCCGTTCCACTACCAGCAGCGCGCGCCCGAGAGCTTCCGCGGCGTCTCGGGCCTGATCGCGTGGTACGGCCACAAGAACCTCCACGACGCCGATCTGACCAACGACCGCCGCTACCTGGTGGTGGCGCCGCTGTTCTGGCGGTTCCAGCGGGGCCTGCGGCGCTTCGACTTCAGCCCGCTCTACTTCGGGGGCACCAACAAGCTCGCGGGTCTACGGCACATGACGGTGCTGCCGCTGTTCCACTGGGAGAGCCGCGAGTTCGGCAATCGGCGCGAGCTGTGGACGCTGCCGTGGATCCGCCGCGTCGACGAGGCGCGACGCAAGGCCGCGTGGGCCGTGCCGCTGGCCTTCACCTTCTCGCACCGCGATCCCGATCGCGAGGTCCTCGCGGCCACGCCGCTGGTGTGGCGCACCCGCAATCACCTGAAGGGCAGCGAGCTGTGGCTGGCCGGGCCGTTCGGGCGCTACACCGACCCCGATCAGCGCAACATGGCGATCGCGCCGCTGTGGTTTCGCTTTCACGACGTGCAGACGCAGCGCACCACCTCCGTGGTCGCGCCGCTCGGGCTGGCGCTTCGCGGTCCCCAAGAGCTGCGCGTGTACACGCTGCTCGGCGGTGGTGGCCGCACCGCCAATGGCTGGCGCATGTCGGTGCCGCCGCTGCTCACGTTCGCCGGGCGCACGGATCGAGGCGTGCGCTACCAGGGCCTGGCCGGGCTCGCCTGGCACGTGCGCCAGCCCGATGCCGACGGCGTGCGCGGGCGAGACGCATGGGTGCTAGGGCCGCTGGGCTTCCTGAGCCGCGACGCCGACGGCGGGCAGCTGGGGCTGGTGCCCGCGCTCTCGTTCGTGAAGTGGGGCGGCACGCGGCGCTACCAGGTGATCACGCCGCTGCTGTGGCACGTGCGCGACGTCGATCCCGCGCACCCCAGCCGCACCTTCGTCGCCGGGCCGTTCTATCACCGGGTCACCGGTGGTCCGCAGGGCGAGCAGTTCGACGGCGGCGTGGCGCCGTTCGTCTTCTACGGCCGCGGGCGCGAGCGCAACTACGGGATCATCCCGTGGCTGTTGTTGGGCGACGTGACCGACGTGGCGGAGCAGCGACGCCTCACCGTCTCGCCGCTGTTCGTGCGCAGCAAGAGCCCCGATCACCGCACGCTCGGCGTGGGGCTGCTCGCGTGGGACGTGGTGCGCGGCAGCGACGAGCGCCACAGCGTGCTGTTCCCGCTCTACTACCGGCGCCGCGTGGGCGACCACCAGCTCACGCTCACCCCGCTCGGCGGCCGCCTCGCCCGCGGTGACGAGCTCACCACCGTGTGGGGCCCCTGGGTGCGCCGCCGCCAGGGCGACCGCGACACCCGCGGGCTGATGCCGTTCGTGATCCTCGACGATCGCCCCGCCGACGGCGGCATGGCGCACCACGTGGTGGTGCCCCCGTTCGTGTTCCATCGGCGCGCGCCCAACGACGACCTCGACATGTGGAGCCCGCTCGTGTGGCGCTCCGAGATCCGCGGCGAGCGAGCCCGCCGTGGCCTGGCCGTGGTGCCGTTCTACTTCCGCCAGCGCCAGCCCGGGGGCGTCGACGTGGACGCGGGGCTCGGCTTCTTCTGGTCGCGCGACGATCGTCGGCACACCCACACGATCGTGGCCGGCCCCGCGTTCCATCGCCTCAGCCGCGAGAGCCTCCACACCGGCGTGTTCCCGCTCTACTGGTGGATGGACACCCACGAGAAGCGGCGCCTCATCGCGCTGCCGTTCAGCGTGCACGTGGAGGACAAGCTCCACGACAGCCACACCACGATCGCGATCCCGCTGTGGTTCGATCGCAAGCAGGTCAACGGTCGCCGCACCTGGGGCGCGTTCCCGTTCGTGTTCGGCGGCCGCCGCATCTCCAGCTTCACGCGCTTCTCGCTGGCCCCGCCGGGATACCTCGACGTGTTCCGCCTGACCCGCAACGAGCGCTTCACCGGCGTGGTGCCGCTCGTGTTCCGCTACCAGAAGTGCGGGTTCCGGGCCGAAGACGAGGCGAGCTGCCGCTACACGATGTGGGGCTCGGCCCCGCTGTTCCTCTACGGCCGCGACGGCCAGGGCCGCGTGACCCACGGCTCGCTCGTCTACTACTGGGACCGCCGCCCCGACGGCTACCGCCTCTACACCCCCGTGTTCGGCCTGACCAACATCCCGGGCAAGACCCTCGGCTGGTACGCGGGCCCGGTGGGCGTGCGCACCACCAACACCTGGCGACGCACCTTCGCGTTCCCGCTGTTCTACCGGCGCACGCATCGGCTCGAGAAGCGCAGCTTCACCGTCGCGGCCCCGCCGCTGTTCATCAGCCGTCAGCGCAAGGACAAGCGCTTCTTCGAGGCGGGCCTAGTGGTGTGGCAGTTCCGCCAGCCGCACAAGGTCGCGACCGCGGTCGTGCCTCCGATCTTCTTCCACAGCCACGCCTACGCCGAGCGCCGGCTCACCTGGCTGGCTCCGCTGTTCCTGCGCGACGACCACTGGGCCAAGGACGAGGCCTGGACCGCGGTGGGCCCCGCGCTCTACGTGCAGCGGCGCCACGGCAAGAACCTCGACTTCGTGCAGTTTCCGCTCATCTGGCACATCGAGCGCGACGACAGCCAGGGCACCTTCGGTGCGTTCGCGTGGTGGGACATCCGCACGCGCAAGGGCAAGACCTTCCAGTGGGTACCGGGCGCGTACCTGCGCTGGGCCACGCGCGAGCACGACACCAAGGTCATCGGTCCGGGCCTCGGCTGGTGGACCAAGGGGCGGGGCGCCACCGAGGGCGACCTCCACTGGCGCGCGCTGTTCGGGGCGTTCGGTGGCGGGCGCGAGGACGGCCAGCGCTACCTGGCGCTGTTCGGCGCGCGGATCCCTCGCGGCGCCGCGGTGCGGGTCGAGGGCTCCAGCTCGCGCCGAGCGCAGCGCAAGCTCCGTCGGCAAGCGCGCCAGACCGCCCGCAAGACCGCCCGCCAAGCCGCCCGCCAGGCTGGGGCCGCGCGCGCTCGCCAGGCCTCTTCTGCCCGGCTTCGCTAGTCCGCTCGCCGGGCTCCGTCAGGAGCTTCCAGCGCGGTACATCGACTCGGGCGGCGGACGCCGTTGCTTGCGCCGCAAGATGCCGCTCACTTGGTCGCGGGGGCGCGGTGGGCGATCGAGCCCGCGAACAGCTGCGTGATGCGAGCCGCAAGTCGCTTGGGGTCCGGGCTCACCCGCCCCGCCAGGTGCTTGCTGAACCACAGCATCGCCAGGCCATGCACGAGCGACCACGCCGCGAGCGTGACGTCTTCGATCTCCCCCACGGCGATCCAGCCCTCGTCCATCCCCCGCTCGATCGCCCGCTGCAGCGGCAGGAAGCCCTCGCGGCAGGCGGCGAGGTAGTCGGGGTCGCGCGGGAGCAAGGTGTCGGTGCGAAACATGACCTGGAAGCGCAGCGGCTCGGCCACCGCGAACAACACGTAGGCCGAGCCCACCGCCGCCAGAGCGGCCACCCCGTCCGGCGCCTGGCGCTCGGCTTGGTCGAGCCTGCGGCCCAGCGCGCGAAAGCCCTCCGCCGCATACTCGGTGAGCATCGCGGCGCGCCCCCCGAACAGCACCCCCGGAGCCGCGTGCGACAGCCCCGCTTGGGCGGCCACCTTGCGCAGCGACAGGCCCTCGAGCCCCTCGGCGGCCAGCACCACGCCGACCGCCTCGAGCAGCGCGCGTCGGGACTGTGCCGTCCCGCTCCTCACCACCGCGCGGGCCACCGTGGGGTTCGTCGTCTTGCCGATCGGCATGGTGCTCGACGCGAGGGGCACGGTTGACACTGTCACGACCCTTGGACCCGCGGTGGAGCCCAACAGTTGCGCACCAGTGCGGCTAGCGCCGCACGATCTCCATGTGCTCGATCACCTGGGGCGTACGCGGTCGATCCCCCGGCCCCCGCATCGCCGCGATCTTCTCGGCCACCGCGATCCCGGCCGGATCGCACTGACCAAACACGGTGTGCTTGCCATCGAGGTGAGGCAGCGGGGCCAGCGTCACGAAGAACTGCCCGCCCCCCGTGCCGGGCCCGCGGTTGGCCATGCTCAGCATCCCCGCGTCGGCGTGCAGCAGGCCCACCACGAACTCGTCGGGGATCACGTAGCCCGTGCTGCCGCGCCCGGTGCCGGTCGGATCGCCGCCCTGGATCACGAAGCCCGGGATCACGCGGTGGAACGGGACGCCATCGTAGTAGGGCCGCGTCGTCCACTCGGCCTGGGCGTTGTCGAGCGCGGGCCGCAGCCCGCGGGCCAGGCCGACGAAATTGGCCACGGTGAGCGGCGTCTGCTCCTCGAACAGCCGGCAGTGGATGTTTCCCTGCGTGGTCTTCATCTCCACCCACAGCGCACCGCGCCCGGGCAGACCATCGAGCGCCTGCGCCAGCGTGAAGGTCCCGCCCAAGGGATCGCCTTGCGCCCGTGCGTAGGCCCGCATCTGCTCGGGCGTCATCCCGAGATCGGCCTGCTCGCCGCGCCGGTAGCCGAATGCATTGCCGGCCTCCTCGGGGGCGGGCTCCGACTCGCCGTTGGCCTCGCCGTCGCCCTCCTCTTCCTCTGCGGCAACGGCCGGGGGTGACTCGCCCTCGGGGTCGAGCGACTGACCCACGCGAACGGCCTTGCGGCGCGCCGCCTGCTCGGCCTCTTGCTTGGCCAGCTCCTCGGGGAGCGGAGGCGGGAGGGTGAAGGTGCACGCGAGCGCACCCGCGAGGGCCCACGAGCCGAGCGCGCTCAGGCCGAGGGAGGAACGGGAGCCGCGGAGGCCGCGTTGGGGAGGAGTCACGCTCACTGAACGCAACCCTGGCCGGGCTCCGGCCGCTTGACAAGCCCCGGCAGGTGGGCCAAAACACCGCGCTCCACCCCGTTCCCGTACGCGGCGACCGCAAGCGATCCAGTAAGAGGCAATCTCGTGGCGAATCACAAGCAAGCCGAGAAGCGCAACCGTCAGCGCATCAAGCGGAGGAGTCGCAACCTCCGGCACCTGTCGACCATGCGCACGTACATGAAGCGGGTGCGTCGCGCTCTCGCGAGCGGCCAGGTCCAAGAGGCCAAGGAGGCGCTGCCCCAGGCCGTGACCGCCATCGGACACGCCGCCTCCAAGGGCGTCGTGCACCGCAACACCGCCGCGCGCTACATCTCCCGGCTCAACCTGGCGATGAACGCGGCCCTCGCCGAGCCCAGCGCCTAGCGCGTCGGTTGGGCCCGGTCTTCGACCGACTCGAGGCCGCTCGGTTCGCAGCTGCGAACGGGCGGCTTCAAGCATTGGTTGCCCGCGAGATCCCACGCTCACACCCGTGGTGAAACCCCGGGCAGTGCGCCGCAGACGTCGAGGATCCAGCGCTGGAGCGCGAGGTACGGCGCTCGCACCACCGAGTACGCGCCGCCCTTGAGGTCGCGATCGAAGCGGGTCAGCGCGGCGTAGGCCCGACGCAGGCGCGCCTCGTCGAAGCGTCGCGCCTGCCCGGCCAGCTTGCGCGCCACGAACGGCGGCACCCCGGTCACCTGCTCGATCGCCCCCTGCCCGCCGCCGGCCATGCGCGCCGCGAACACGAGCCGCATCTGCCGGATCAACATGCTCAGCACCGCGTTGGCCTGGCCCAGCTCCGGCTGGCTGCTCTCGTGGAACAGGTGGGCGAGCACCGCGAGCGCGCGCGGCCCATCCCCCATGCCCACCGCATCGGTGAGCTCGAAGATCACCGCCTCGCGCGTGTGAGCCACCACGGCGTCGAGATCGCGCTGCGTCACCGCCTGCCCGGCCCCCGCATGCAGCGACGCTCGCTCGAGCGCGTGCACGAGATCGGAGAGCCCCGTGCCCACGAGCTGCACCAGCGCATGCGCGGTGGCGCGATCGATGGAGGTCGCGCTGCTCGCCGCCTGCTCGAGCACGAACGCGACCGCATCTTCGTCGCGCTTCCACGGCTCGAATTTCTCCACGAGCCCGGCCTTCTTGGCCGCCCCGACGAGCTTCGAGCGACCATCGATCCCGCTCGAGGACACCACCAGCACCGTGGTCGGGTTGGGCGACTTCATGTAGTCGACGAGCGCGTCGAGTACGGCCTTGTTGCCGGGCCCGCGCCCCTTGCCCACCGCTTCGGGGTCCGAGAGCTCCACGAGCCGTCGCTCGGCCATCAACGGGAGCTGCCCGCAGGCCTCGAGCACCGGTACGAGCGAGTCGAGCTCGCGCCCCGCGAAGCGCTCGTGGTTGAAGGCCTCGAAGCCCGGCACCAGCACCGCGGCCCGCAGCGCCTGCACCCGCTGCGACATGGGCGCGGGCTCGCTGCCGTAGAGGAGCACCACCGGCGGAATCGCCGGCTTGGTGCCCTTCCCTGCGGCCGGGCTCATGCGGCGCCTCGCTCGAGCGTGACCACGACCTCCACCTCGGCCGTCATCGGCATCATGTCGAAGACCGTCACGTCCTTGATCCGCAGGCCGCCGTCGATCAGCACCCGCAGATCGCGGGCGAGCGTGGCCGGGTCGCACGACACGTAGACCAGCCGCTTCTCTGCCACCGCCGCCAGGTGGGCCGCGCTCGTCTGGCCAAGCCCCGCGCGCGGGGGATCCACGACCACCACGTCGTAGCGAAACCCGCGCTCGTGCAGGCTGGCCAGCAAGTTCGGCGCCGAGCCGTGCTTGGCATTGATCGGCAGCCCCTCGGCCTCGGCCATCGCGCGCAGCAGATCCTTGGCCTCGCGATCGTCGTCGAGGGTCCACACGCGCGTGGCGGTGCGGGCGAGCGCCCGCGTGAAGTTGCCCGCGCCCGCATAGAGCTCGAGCACGCGCAGCCCGTCGGGCCGAGCCGCCCGCGCCACGTGGTGCACCAGCGCCCGGTTCACGACCGCGTTGGCCTGCGTGAACACGAACGGGTGCGCGCGCATGGCCGGGAGGCCCTCGCCGCCGTCGAGCCGCAGCTCGTGCTCGCCCACCGCCACGCTCTGCCGACCGCCGCGCAGCAACATGCCCACCAGGCGCTCGTCGAGCAGCGCGTGCGCGGCCTCGAGCACCTCCTCGCCCGGTCGCACCCCCGGCAGCGCCAGCACCGCCCGCTGGCCGTCGCTGAGCCCCAGCACCTGGCCGCTGGCCGGCAAGAACGGCGCGAGCTCCCGCAGACGCCCCAGCGCATACTCGAGCTCGGGGCGCAGCACCGGGCATGCGTGCGCGTCGACGATCTCGCGGCTTCGCGCGGCGAAGAAGCCCAGCTGCAGCGCGCCGTCGGCCGCCTTGGTGTAGTGCATGCGAGCGCGCCGCCGATAGCCGAGCGCAGGCCCCCCCGAGGGATGCAGCCGCACGCGCGCCGGGTCGGTCACCAGCGTGCGCAGCTGATCGGCCACGATCGTGCGCTTGTGCTCGGCTTGGCTCGCCACCGCCACGTGCTGCCAGTCGCAACCACCGCAGCGGTCGGCCACCGGACACGGCGCGTCCGCGCGATCGGCCGCAGGCTCGATCACCTGCGCCAAGCGGCCGCGCGCCCAGCGGGGCTTGCGTTGCTCGGGCTCCACCTCGACGAGCTCGCCTGGCAGCGCGCCGGGCACGAACCACGTGAGCCCATCATCTTCTTGCCCCACCCCCTCGCCCCCATGGGCGAGGCCGCGAATTCGTACGAGTACCGACACGAGGGCCGGAACATACTGCAAACGTCGCCCGCCGTCCCCGCCGAGGCCCGCCGACGTTGCGCCGCCACGACGGTCGCGCGATGCTAGCAAGCGCGCCGTGCCACGCGATCGCGTCAGCGGGCCCGCGGGGCCCCTCGATGCCGCCGACCGTGCGGTGGTCGACCATCTAATCCGCGAGGGCCTCGAGCTGCTCGACGCGGATCGGCTCGAGGCCGCCGCCCTCAACCTGGCCGAGGCCCAGCAGATGGCGCCCCGCGATCCGTCGGTGCTCGCGGCGCTGGGCGAGCTGTCGTGGGCGCGCGGACAGCTGGCGCTGGCGCGCGAGCAGCTGCAGGCCGCCGTGGCGGGCGACCCTGGCCTCGCCGACGCCCACTACTCGCTCGCTCGTCTCTACGAAGACGCGGGGGATCACGCGGCGCAGGTGCAGCACGACCTTCGCGTCCTCGAGCTCGATGCGGCCGCCCATCGTCGCGCCGGGCTCGGGAGTCGCCGCGATCTCGCGCTCATCGAGGAGGCCGCGAGCCGCACGTTGGAGGCGCTCCCGGAGCCGTTCGCCTCGCGCCTGCGCGAGGTCCCGGTGGTGCTCGAGCCCCGCCCCTCGCGTGCGCTCGTCGAGGAGGGCTTCGACCCACGCGCGCTCGGTCTGTTCGAGGGGCCCGACGACTTCGGCCGCAGCGCCTTCCTCGTCACCGAGCAACCGACCCGCATCGTGGTGTTCTTCGCCAACCTGCTCGATGCCTACACGCACGACGACGACGTACGTGATCAAGTGGAGGTCACGCTGCTACACGAGATCGGCCACTTCTTCGGCCTCGACGAAGAGCAAGTCGATGCGCTCGGGCTCGGCTAGTCGACGACCACCAAACTTTGGAGGATCGCCCGGTGGCGCACACTGTGGCCACCCGAACCGGCGAGAACGCCCGAGTCGCTGCACGCGCGACCCCACGCAGCGGCGCGAAGCTACCGCAACCGCGTCGTGCCGCGCGTTGGCACGACGGTTGCTCAATCCATCCGAGGGTTGGGCCCGCACATGAATCTCACCTCGATCGCCACCGCTTGCCTCACCTTGGTCGTCGTCACCGGCTGCGATCACTTCGGTGAGCGCGAGCGAGGGATCGGTCCCGAGGGCGGCGTCGTCGTCTCCGACGACGGTCGCTTCACCCTCGACATCCCCGAGGGCGCGCTCGACGACGCGATCGAGATCACGATCCGAGAGGTCGACGATCTGCCCGAAGCGGCGCTCGGCCCGGCCTACCGTGTGCTCCCAGTAGGCACTGTATTCAACAGTCCCATCCGGGTGCTCTATCAGTACGACGCCCACGGCCGCGCGGTGGCGCCCGAAGACATCACGCTGGTGGTGAAGCGCAGCGACGAGTGGGCCGCCCTGGCCGATCACCACGTGTACGAGGATGAGGGCATCGTGTCGGCGTCGGCGCTCTACCTCAGCACGTTCTGCCTGGTCGAGGACCGATAGCCGAGACCAACCGCCGCCCGCGTGCATGGCAGGCGTGCATGGTACGATCGCCCGCACCGGGGGGTGGTCATGAGGCAATCGCGAGCGAAACATGGGCGAGCGGCGTGGGCCCTCGCGGGTGCGGTGGCGAGCTGGGCCGCTCCGGCCGCGGCCGACGACTTCGAGGCGGGCTCGCTCATCGTGCCCATGGACCTCGACTACCAAGACGAGGGCATGCTGCGCGCGTACGGGCTCGTCTACGAGCTGCTGCGCAGCGGCGTACCGGTGCGGTGGACGATCCGCAGCGGCAAGCTCTACGGCGAGGACGACTTCACCGCCAACACCACCGACTTCGCCAGCGGCGCCGCCGTCGGCGCCCACGACTACCGCGGCGGGCCGTTCGTCGTCGATGCCAGCAATAGCCCCGAGGCCGCCGTCGTCATCGACGCCTGGCAGGCGCAGTACCCCGAGACCACGGTGCACGAGGCCACCGCTGCGTTCTCCGCCGAGGTCGCGCGCTACCTGGTGGTCGCCCCCACGATCGCGATGGTCGCCGACGGCAACGAAGGCATCGCGCGCAGCTACATGCAGGCGGCCGCGATCCCCGATTCCACGCTCTCGCTCGCGTGGGCCGCCAACAGCCCCGACATGCTCGACATCGACGAGCTCTCGGGGCCGAGCGACGCCGATCACCGCGATGGCGCGCTGTTCGATGCCGACGGCGACCCGGTGTACTGCCAGCTGATGTCGATGCACTGGGGGGTGAACATCGCCGTGCAGAACCCCGAGGTGGTGGCCGAGGTCCGCGAGTACCTCCACAACCCCGTGCACTTCTTCGCCGAGTGCCAGGCCGTCAATGCGTTCGAGAACTCGGTCAACGGCCTGTTCCTCACCCCCAACGGGTTCCTCATCGGCGACCGGCCCGATGCCGTCGACTTCATGCACATGGACTCGCCGTTCGGGCAGATCGACGGGCCCTACGAGACGATCGGCGGGAGCGAGCCCGCCTACTCGCTGCCCCCCGGCGACAGCTACAAGGCCGGCGACATCGCGATGCTCACCGAGGCCGGCACGCCCGAGGGCGTGAACGACGTGTGGATGACCGGCTTCCTCGACGGGCTGTGCCCGCCCGAGGCCCACGAGTGCGGCGCGGTCGGCAAGGTGAGCTACCTCGGTGGCCACCAGTACTCGACCGCCACCCCGATGTCGGCCAACCCCGACGCGCAGGGCGTGCGCATGTTCCTCAACTCGCTGTTCGAGGCCCCGTGCGCCACCGTCGAGGGTCTCCCCGCGCTCGGGATCGCCGTCGACGCCCCCGCGCAGACCACCTCGGCCAGCGTCACGCTCAGCGTCACCTACGCCAACACGGACTTCGCGACCGCGCTCGATGCGGTGATCGTGGACGAGCTCCAGCCCGGAGTGACGTTCGTGTCTGCCTCCAACGGCGGCGTGCTCACCGACAACGTGGTCACCTGGGATCTCGGCAACCTCGGGCCCGAGGAGTCCGGCGATCTGTCGATCGAGGTCGAGCTCGCCGAGTACGGCGTCTACACCAACACGGCGCGGCTCGAGTATCGCGTGGGGCTCAATGCGCTCACGCAGCCCGCCAACATCACCCAGACCGTCTACGCCGAGGAGTTCGGGAGCACGGGCGCCGCCGATGACACCGCGGGCCCCGACGGCACCGGGGGCAGCGGAGGCGGCAGCGGGGCGAACACCACGGGCGTCCCCTCCACCAGCGGGGCCACCCGCGGCGAGACCGACTCGCGCGGCGAGACCGACAGCGTCGGGCAGGCCGAAGACGAGCCCGAGGGCTGCGGCTGTCGGACGAGCGGCAGCGGGAGCCGCGACACGCTGCTGCTGCTCGGCGGGCTGTGGCTGCTCCGTCGGCGTCGGCGCAGTCTCGCGATCCGGCTCGGAATCACGGCCGGCAGCGCGCTGGCCCTGATCTCGGGCTGCTCCGGCGGCGAAGGCCCGCCGCTGGGCGTCCCCGACGGCACGACCGGCATCGACAGCCTGTCCGGGACCACCAGCGCCGCGTCCACCGAGGCCGACGACACGATGGGCAAGCTCGACGTCATGGCGCCCAACGACAGCCCCTTCAATCCCACGACCGGCTGCCAGAAGCTCGACTTCCTGTTCGTGATCGATAGCTCCGAGTCCATGAAGGATCACCAGGACGATCTGGTCGCGAGCTTCCCGGGGTTTGCGGCCGCCATGCAAGAGGCCGTACCGGCCGAGGACTGGCACGTGATGGTGGTGGACACCGACGGCCAGTGGAACGGATCCGACT
Organism: Nannocystaceae bacterium; assembly: GCA_041600735.1. Taxonomy (GTDB): domain Bacteria; phylum Myxococcota_A; class Polyangia; order Nannocystales; family Nannocystaceae; genus Paraliomyxa. The sequence goes on along the minus strand of JBFIJN010000037.1, from coordinate 20,432 downwards.
GCGCCAACGCCTGCCTCACGCTCGGGTCGTGCCCCGACGAGCCCGCGTTCTCGTGCGCCACCTCGCCCCCGAAGCTGTGCGACATCACGATCGGCTCGGGCATCGTCGCCCCCTACGGGGAAGGCGCGAGCAACACCGACTGTGGCCTCGGCGACGCGCGCTACATCGACGCCGGGCACCCCGATCTTCCCGAGGCGTTCGCCTGTGCGGCGCAGGTCGGGGTCGACGGCAGCGCCTCCGAGCGCCCCGCGGAGGCGCTCGTGCGCGCGGTCTCTCCCGAGCTCCGCGAGCCGGGGGGCTGCAACGAGGGCTACCTGCGCGATGATGCGATCCTCGTGATCACGATCATCACCGACGAGCCCGACGACGTATCCGAAGGTGATGTCGCCGCGTGGTACGACGCCATCGTCGCCGCCAAGAACGACGACGAGAACGCCGTGGTGGTGCTGGGCCTGCTGCCCGACGGCGACACTGCGATGCCCAAGTGCCAGGTTCCCGTGCCCGCCCCCCGCCTCGCGGCCCTGCTCGAGGCCTTCCCCATCAGCACCCGCGAAAGCGTATGCGAGACCGACTACAGCCCCTTCTTCTCCAGTGCGGTGCAGGTCATCGCCGACACCTGCGAAGGCTTCGAGCCCCCGGCATGAGCCACCCGACGGCGTTCCCGGCCGGGCTCGCCCTCGCGGCGACGCTCGCCCTGGTCGCGTGCGAGCTCAATCCCGGCAGCATGGGCGGACCGCCCACGCTCGGTGGAACCGGCGGCACTTCCTCCGACACGGGCACGGCCGCCAACGACACCGCGGTCGACAGCACCGGCGAGCCGCCCATCGAGGGCCCGCGGAGGCGGCGGCTCGATCTCGATCCTACGCTCATCGGCGACGTCGGCGGTGCCACGATCCTCGTCAAGCTCGACGCGACCCGCATCGAGTACGACGACGCGCAGGAGGACGGCAGCGACCTGCGCTTCTTCGGCCCCCAGCTCCAGCAAGCGTTCCCGATCCAGATCGAGCGCTGGGATCCCGCGGGTGCATCGTACGTGTGGGTGCGGATCAACATGCCCGTGCTGCCCGACCACATCTGGATGTACTACGCGCAGGGCATCGGGTACGCGCAGGTCGACCCCGCGGAGGTCTGGGACCCCTCGTTCGAGGCGGTGTGGCACATGGAGCTCGGCCCCGGCGCCGTCATGACCGACACCAGCGCCAACGGTCACGATCTGCATCCCATCGGGCTGCCCGATGGCTTCGAGGTCGACGGTCTCATCGGCACGGCCACCGCGCTGCCGGCCCCCGATCCCAAAGTCGCGGCGGGGCCGCTCGAGCTGCTCGATACCGCTGCGCTCGCGCTCACCGATGGCTTCACGCTCGAGGCGTGGGTCTCGCCGGAGAGCACCAGCGTGAGCGGAGTGGCCTACGTGCTGCGCAAGGGCACCTCTTGGGAGCTGCATGCGCTCGAGTCGATGTTCACGCGACCGCGGGTGGTCGTGCGCACCAGCGGGGGCGGTCCCTACGTCGCGGATGCAGGGGCGTCGCTCGTGGCGGGCCAGTGGACGTATGTCGTCGCGACCTACCGCGCCGACGACGGCACGCTCGCGATCTACCGCGACGGCGCGTTCGAAGGCACGGTCGCCGCCGACGGGGAGGACCACACCGTGGTCCCGACCGCCAAGGCCGTGCAGCTGGGCCGCGGCTTCGAGGGCGTGGTCGACGAGGTCCGCGTGAGCGCCATCGCCCGCTCTCCCGAGTGGATCCGCTTGCAGCACGCGTCGATGTCCGACGCGCTGCTCACGTTCGGCGCGCCCGAGCCACAGCCCTGAGCGGGAGCGCGAGCGCTGGATCTCAGCCGCGGTCGCCCAGCGACCGCGCGAGCAGCTGCCGTGCAACCGCGCTGCCGCCGTGGATCGCCTCGCAGGTGCGAGCATCGCGCAAAGCGCGCTCCACCGGAAATTCGCGGGTGTAGCCGTAGCCACCGTGGATCTGCAGGGCCTCGGAGGTGCTGCGAACCGCGGTGGTGGTGGCCAGAACCCTCGCCCGCGCGGCGGCGAGACCGTAGGGTCGACCCACGTCGTGCAGCCACGCCGCGCGCGTGACGAGCAGCCCGGCGGCATCGAGCGCGAGGCTCATGTCGGCCAGCTTCCACTGGATCGCCTGGAAGCCCGCGATCGGCTGACCGAACTGCTCCCGCTCCTTGGCGTACGCGGTCGCGACCTCGAGCGCTCCGCGAGCGACCCCGCAGGCGATCGCGGCCATGCCCAAGTGGGTGCGATGCAGGCACGCCCGCCCTCGGTTCCACGCGGATCCCGGCTCGTCGAGTCGTCGCCCATCGTGGATGCGCGCGCCCTGCAGCTGCACATGCGCGGTGCCGGCTGCACGCAGGCCCAGCGTTCGCACCGGGTCGCTCACGTGCACGCCCTCGGCCTCGCGATCGACGAGCCACGCGGTGGGACCGGCCTCGGCGCGGCCGAACACCACCAGCCGCTCGGCCACCGCCGCCCCCGGCACGTAGCGGATCTCGCCGTCGAGCACCCACTCGGCGCCCTCGCGTCGCGCGACCACGGTCAGCGCCTCGCACTCGGCCTTGCCCCCGGCGACCGTGGCATAGCCCGCCTCGGGCAGCGCCCAGGCCACGAGCCGCTCCCCCGAGGTCAACGCCGGCAGCTCGGCCGCCCGCGCCGGCTCGCCCAGCGCCGCCGCCACGTGGGCCAGCCCCTGCCAGTTGTGCACGCCCACCAGCAGCGCGAGCGAGGCATCGGCGGCCGCGAGCTCCACCATCAAGGCGCTGGCCGCCACCGCCGAGAGCCCCGCCCCGCCCTCGTCCTCGGGCCGCTCCATCGCCAGCAGGCCCATCTCGCCCAGCTCGCCCAGCCGCGATTGCGGCAGCGCCCGCGCCTCGTCGAGCTCGCCCGCGTGGGGCCGCACCCGCTGGTCGCACAGCTGCCGCACCGTGTCGCGCAGCAGCAGATCCTCTTCGCCCAGCTCGAAGTCCATTCGCGTCGTCCCTCGCCCTAGGCCCCGCCGAAGCGGCGCATGATCTCGCGGCTGATCACGATGCGCTGCACCTCGGAGGTGCCCTCGTAGATCATCGCGACGCGAACGTCTCGGAGGCCGCGCTCGACCGAGACCGCCTCGTCGCAGCCCGTGGCGCCCAGCACCTCGAGCGCGCGATTGCAGGCCGCGAACGCGTGCTCGCTGGCGAACACCTTGGCGATCGAGGCCTCGCGCGAGAACGGCAGCCCCTGCTCCTTGCGCCAGGCCGCGCGCAGCGTGAGCAGCCGCGCCGCCTCGAGCTCGGTCGCGCTGTCGGCCAGCCCCCACTGCACCCACTGCTCGTCGCGACGCCGTCGGTCGCTCGCGCACAGCCGCGTGGCCGTCTCGAGCGCGCCGAGCCCGATGCCCAGCGCCTGCGAGGCGATGCCCACGCGCCCGCCGTCGAGCGCCATCATGGCCACGGGGAAGCCGCGCCCTTCCTCGCCGAGCAGCGCCTCGGGCCCCACCTCGCACGCCTCGAAGTCGATCGCCGTGGTCGTGCTGCCGCACAGCCCCATCTTGTGCTCGGGCTTGCCGCGCACGAGCCCGGGGGTGTCGCCCGGCACGAGGAACGTGGAGATCCCGCGAGTGCCGGGCGCCGCGGAGGTCCGCGCCCACACCACGAACAGCCCCGCATCGGTGCCCGAGGTGATCCACAGCTTGCTGCCCTCGATCACCCAGCCGCGATCCGTGCGCGTGGCCTTGGTGCGCATGCCTCCGGGGTCGCTACCAGCCCCGGCCTCGGACAGCGCGAACGCCCCGACCACGAGCTCGCCGCGACACAGGCGCGGCACGTAGCCCGTGCGCTGATCCTCGCTGCCAAAGTGGGTGACGACCTCGGCCACCATGTTGCTCACGCAGACGGCGACCGTCGTCGCCGCGCAGGCCTTGGCGATCTCGGTCACCGCGAGGCTGTAGGCCACCACCCCTGCCCCACGGCCGCCGAGCGCCTCGGGGATGTTGATGCCGAGCAGCCCTGCGGCGGCGGCTCGGGCCAGATCATCGCGCGGGAACCCGCCCTCGCGATCGAGCAGCGCCGCCCGGGGCGCGAGCACCTCACGCGCAAAGCTGCGGGCCTGCGCCTGCACGCCGCTCTGGGTCTCGTTGGGCTCGAAGTCGATCACGATGAGGAACCGGAGAAGCTACGGAGCGCCAGACGGCTTGGAAATCTGCGGAGGCAGGCGCCTGGACCAGTCCACCGAGACGGCCAAGGCAGCCCCCCTTGGGGGGCACGCGGGTGTCTGCTCCTGAGATCGGATTGCGGGGGGGCCCAACCAGCCCCCCTTGGGGGGCACGCGGGTGTCTGCTCCTGAGATCGGATTGCGGGGGGGCCAAACCAGCCCCCCTTGGGGGGCACGCGGGTGTCTGCTCCTGGGATCGGATTGCGGGGGGGCCCAACTAGAACGCTTCGCCGACCTGGCCGCGGTACGTGTGCTTGTACGGGGCCTCGGGGGCGGGATCGAACACCCACTCGGCGATCGAGGTCTCGACGCAGGCCTTCATGCGCGCGGGATCCATGTCGCCGATGTTGCCGCCCTTGGCGTCCTGCTTCTTCTCCCAGATCTCGAGGATCCTCGCGCCCCCGGCCTGCCCCTCGGTGTCGATGTCGAACTCCACCGTGAACACGCTGCGGATGAAGCGGGTGCCCTCGGCGGTCATCTCGTCCTCGAGGCAGCGCTCGAGGTCGCGCAGGTACACCGTAGTGATGGCGTCCTCGATCGAGGCCAGGGTCTTCGGGCTGATCGCGGTGCCCTGGTCGTCGTAGTCGTTGCGGCGCCGAGCGGTGACGATGTCGCCCTCGTACTTGTTGTTGCCGCGGTAGCCCGCGGCCACGTCGGCATTGTCGGCGTCGCGCTTGTGCTTGCACGCGGGCAGCAGAGGCAGGGCGACGAGGACGGCGAGACAGAGGGCGCTTCGTTGCATCACTGCGAATCCTAGCCCTTGAGCAGGTGGGATGCGATCACGACCCGCTGGATCTCGGAGGTTCCCTCGTAGATCTCGGTGATCTTGGCGTCGCGGAAGTGGCGCTCCACGGGGTACTCGGTGACGTAGCCGTTGCCTCCGTGGACCTGAATCGCGTTCTTGGCCACGCGGTTGGCGACTTCGGAGGCCATCAGCTTGCACATCGCCGACTCACGCGTGTGCCGACGGCCGGCCATCTTGGCCGCGGCGGCGCGCCACGTGAGCATGCGAGCGGCGTCGATCTCGGTGTCCATGTCGGCCAGCATGAACGCCACCGCCTGGTGATCGATGACGCGCTTTCCAAACGTCTTGCGCTCGCAGGCGTAGCTCGCCGCGGCCTCGAAGGCGGCACGGGCGATGCCCAGCGCCTGCGCCGCGATCCCGATGCGCCCGCAGTCGAGCGTGGACATGGCGACCTTGAAGCCCGCCCCTTCCTCGCCCAGACGCTGGCTCGCCGAGACGCGCGCGTCATCGAAGAAGATCTGACAGCTGTGGCTGGCCCGGATCCCGAGCTTGTCGTCCTTGTGACCGCGTCGCACCCCGGGGCCGTTCATGTCGACCACGAACGCCGTGATCCCGCGGCTGCCCGCGCTCTTGTCGGTCATCGTGAACAGGATCCCCGTGTCGGCCTGGGGTCCGTTGGTGATCCAGTTCTTGGTCCCGTGGATCACGTAGTCGTCGCCGTCGCGCACGGCCACCGTCTTCTGCGCGGCAGCATCGGATCCGGCCTCGGGCTCGCTCAGCATGAAGCAGCCGAGCTTCTCGCCCGACGCCAGCGGCACCAGCCACTCCTGCTTCTGCGCTTCGCTGCCGAACTTCATCAGCGGGTCGCACACGAGCGAGTTGTTCACGCTCATGATCACCCCGGTCGAGGCGCACGCGGTCGAGATCTCCTCCATCGCCAGCACGTAGGCCAGCGTGTCGAGCCCGCTGCCGCCGTAGTCCACCGGGACCTCGATGCCCATCAGCCCCAGCTCGGCCATGCGCGCGACCAGCTCGGCGGGAAAGCGAGCCTCGCGATCGATCGCGGCCGCCAGCGGCTTCACCTCGCGCTGGGCGAACTCCTTCACCATGTGCAGCAGCTGCTCTTGTTCGTCGGTCAGCGAGAGGTCCATTGCCGGGTCCTTCGTGGAGGGTCGCAGGGTGGGTCGCGGGGAGGGTCGTAGAGTAGATCGCCGCTAGCGGCCCTCGTACGCAGGCGGGCGCTTGGCGAGGAAGGCCGCCATGCCCTCCTTTTGGTCCGCGCTGGCGAACAGGCTGGCGAACGCCTCCTGCTCGAGATCGTTGGCGCGGTCGAGCGGTAGCTCGGCGCCGCGATGCAGCACCTCCTTCACCTTGGCCACCGCCAGCGGCCCCTGAGCGGCGATCCGCTGCAACGTGGCCAGCGCCGCGGGCACCAGCGCATCGAGCGGGAGCACGCGGTTGGCGAGCCCGATGCGCAGCGCCTCGCTGGCGTCGATCATGTCGCCGGTCATGCACAGCTCGAGCGCGCGGGCGAGCCCCACGCGTCGCAGCAGCCGCTGCGTGCCGCCAAACCCGGGGATCACCCCGAGCTTCACCTCGGGCTGCCCGAACTTCGCGCGATCGCTCGCGTAGATGAAGTCGCAGGCCAGCGCCAGCTCGCAGCCGCCACCGAGCGCGAACCCGTTGACCGCCGCGAGCGTGGGCACGGGCAGCGCCTCGAGCATCTCGCCCAGCGCGTGACCCCGCCCCGAGAACGTCAGCGCCTGCGCGGGCGTCATCTCGGCCATCGCCGCGATGTCGGCCCCCGCCACGAACGCCTTGCCCGCCCCGGTGAGCAGCAGCCCGCGCACGTCCTGGGAGCGCGCCGTGTCTTCGACGACCGCGCTCAGCTCGCTCACCACCGCCTCGGACAGGGCGTTGAGCACCTGCGGCCGGTTGATGGTGACCACGCGGATGCAGCTCGTGCCCGCCGCTTCGCCCTCGACGCGGCGATCCTCGATCTCGAGCGTCTCGTAGGCCGCCACTTACTTGCCGCTCCGGTAGTCGTAGAAGCCGCGACCGGTCTTGCGCCCGAGCCAGCCCGCCGCCACGTGCATGCGCAGGTTGTTGGCCGGGCGGTACTTGTCCTCACCCAGCTCGCGGTGCAGCACCTCGGCGATCGCCAGGCACGTGTCCAGCCCGATGAGGTCCGCCAGCTCGAGCGGTCCCATCGGATGGTTGAGCCCCAGCTTGGCCCCCGTGTCGATGTCCTCGGCCGAGCCCAGGCCCTCTTGCAGCGCGAAGCAGGCCTCGTTGATGAGCGGGATGAGGATGCGGTTGACGATGAAGCCCGCGCAGTCCTTGCTGGTGATCACGGTCTTGCCGAGATCCTTGGCCAGCGCCACCGTGGTCGCGTAGACCGGGTCGGTCGTGGCCAGGCCGCGGATGATCTCGACCAGCTTCATGACCGGCACCGGGTTCATGAAGTGCATGCCCACCACGCGCTCGGGTCGCGAGGTCTCCGCGGCGAGCAGCGTGATGCTGATCGACGAGGTGTTGCTGGCCACGACCACGTCGGGCCGGCAGGCCTCGTCGAGCCCGCGCATCAGCTTGCGCTTGAGGTCGAGGTTCTCGGTGGCGGCCTCGATCGCGAAGTCTGCCTGCGAGAACGCCGCGATGCTCTCCACCGGCTCGATGCGACCGAGCGTGGCCTCGCGCGCCTCCGCGGTGATCTTGCCCTTCTCGACCAGGCGCCCGAGCCCCTTGGCGATCGTGTCCTTGCCGCGCTGCGCCCGCGCGAGATCGACGTCGGCCAGCAGCACGCTGCGCCCGCCCTGCGCGGCCACCTGGGCGATGCCGCCGCCCATCTGGCCCGCGCCCAGCACTCCGATGGTCTTCACCGCTTCGATGCTCATGCGCCTACCCCTTCGTCCTCTCGACCATCAAGGCCACGCCCTCGCCCCCGCCGATGCACAGCGAGGCCACGCCGCGCGCCTTGCCCTGCTGCCGCATCGCGTGCAGCAGCGTCACGAGGATGCGCGCCCCCGAGCAGCCGATCGGGTGCCCCAGCGCCACGGCCCCCCCGCGCACGTTGAGGCGCTCGTCGGCGATCCCTAGCTCGTCTTGATTGACGAGCGAGACCACCGCGAACGCCTCGTTGATCTCCCACAGGTCCACGTCTTCCACCGCGCGACCGGTGGCGCGCATCAGGTTGGCGATCGCCTTGGCCGGCGCCGTGGTGAACCACTCTGGGGCCTGGGCCGCGCCCGCGTGGCCCACGATGGTCGCGAGCGGCGTGAGCCCGCGTCGCGCCGCCTCCTCGGCCGCCATCACGACCAGCGCCGCGCCACCATCGTTGATGGTCGAGGCATTGCCCGCGGTGATCGTCCCCTCCTTGGCGAACGCCGGGCGCAGCGAGGGCAGCGCGTCGATCTTGCCGCGAAACGGCTCCTCGTCCTCGGCCACGGTGACCGCGGGGCCCTTGCGCTGCGGTACCTGCACGCCGACGATCTCCTCGTTGAAGAGGCCTTCCTTCACCGCCGCCTGAGCGCGCCGATAGCTCGTGGCCGCCCACGCATCCTGGCGCTCGCGATCGATCTTGCGCTCGCTGGCGCACAGCTCCCCGGCCTTGCCCATGTGGTAGTCGTTGTAGGGATCCCACAGGCCGTCGTGGACCATGCCGTCGACCAGCGTGCCATTGCCCATGCGATAGCCGGTGCGCGCCTGCGGCAGGTAGTACGGCGCCAGCGACATGTTCTCCATGCCGCCTGCCACCACGATGTTGGCATCGCCCGCGCGGATCGCCTGCGTGGCCATCATCACCGCCTTGAGGCCCGAGCCGCACACCTTGTTGATGGTGACTGCGCCCACCGAGTTGGGGATGCCCGCGCCGATCATCGCCTGGCGCGCGGGCGCCTGGCCCACGCCGGCCGGCAGCACGCAGCCCATCAAGACCTCGTCCACCTCTGCGCCCGGCACCCCGGCGCGCTCGAGCGCCGCCTTGATGGCGACCGCGCCGAGCGTGGGTGAGGGCACCGTACTGAGCGCACCGCCGAAGCTCCCGATGGGCGTGCGAGCAGCGCTGACGATCACGACTTCGCGAGACATGTGGGCATCGCTTTCCGGTCCAGTCGAGCGTCGCTGACGGCCCCTGCCGACCCGGCGCGCATCACTAGCCCTGCGCGAGAGCTACCACGGGTCGGCCCCGCGGCAAATGCGTTGGGTCACGGGTACTTAGCGTCCATGCGGGCGCCCCTGGGACCCCTCGCGCGGGGCCCCAGCCTCCGCCCGCGCGCGGGCCCGCGCCGCGGTCTTGACGATGCGGGACGGGCGGCGCATAAACCCGGTCCCGCCACGCCCCTCCGCGAGCGCGATCGGGCAAGCACGTCGCACGAGCACGTCGAACACGTCGAAGTAGCTCAGCTGGTTAGAGCGAGGGATTCATAACCCCTAGGTCGGCGGTTCAAGTCCGCCCTTCGGCACCACGAACGGCAGCGTCTTCGGACGCTGCCGTTCTTCGTTGCGAGCCCTCAGTCCGCCGGCACCTGCATCCACCGCAGGCGCGTCACGATCCACGCGGGCCCTTCTCGCTCCACCTCGAACACGAACACGTCGCGGCCGTAGTCCAGGCACAGCATCCACTGGGTGTTCCCGTCGCCGCCGCAGCGCCGTAGCTCGGGCTTGGCCGCGCGCAGGAACGCCATCCAGATCCCGACCTCCACCGAGGCCATCCCCAGGTCGCGGACCATCATCAGCGTGACGTACGTGCCGAGCACCCGGCTCACGGTCTGCTGCACGTCGGCATCGAACAGCCAGTTGAGCGCCTCGACCTCGCGAGCGGCCGGCTCGGCGGAGATCGTGAACGCGGCCACCTCTTGGAAGCGCGGCGCGGCCGGCAGCTCGCCCGCGGGGAGCGCTTCGATCTCCGCCGCGTAGGCCCCGGCCACCTGCGCCCCGTGCTGCGCGCGCAGCCGCACCATCGCCTGCCGCAGGCCTTCGTCGTCGATCTTCATCCCCTCGCGCAGCGGCGTGCGCTCGTGGTTGGCCAGCTCCCGCCGCGCCTCGTCGAGCAGCGCCCGGGCGTTGGCCGCGGGTGGCGGGGCCGCCTCGCCCCCCGCCGCCGGGCTCGCGTCACCGCGACAGCCCGCTCCCACCACCAGCCCCAGCACCAGCCCCCAGCGTCGCGCCTGCGTCATTCGTTGCCCTTCTCGCGCAAGAACGCCGCCGCGCGCCCCAGCACCGCCGGCCGCCACTGCAAGAACGCATGCAGGCCGCCCACGACCGTCGGCTCCACCCCGGGCAATCCCATCTCCGCCACCCCGACGACGCCATCGTCATCGCCCGAGGAGATCAGCCGGTTGTAGCCGCGCGGGTTCCCGCGCCCGCCGCCCAGCACCAACACGTCGGCGCTCGGGGGAGGCCCGGGCAGCTGCTGCACTCGGCTCGGGCGCAGCTCCTCGGCCGCGTCGCCGTACAGCCAGCGCATCAGCGGATTCTCGCGATTGCGCTCCGCGAGCTCGGCCCCGCGGTTGGGCGGCGAGAGCATCACCACGCGGTGCCGATCCGCGTGGCGCCCCGCGTGCTGATGGAGATAGGCGCGTACTACGAGCCCGCCCATGCTGTGGGTCAGGAAGCCGAGCACGGGCACCCGATCGCCGCTCAGCCACACATCGAGGCGCCGCGCCAGCGCATCGCCGTGCGCCCGCAGATCGCCGCGACGCGTGGGATAGCCGAACGTCCGCGCCTCGAGCCCCTGGCGCGCGAGCCAGCGCGCCGTGGGCAGCAGCCCCAGGCGCGAGCGCAGCGCCCCGTGCACCAGCACCACCGGCCTCGGCGGGGTCGGCTCGGCGTCTTCGGTCGGCTTCATCGTCGCCCCTTGCGGCGCTTCTTCTTGGCCCCGCTCTTCACCCGCGGCGCGGCGCTGGGTCCCGCGGGCTTCGTGCCCACGGCCGCGGCGCGCGAGTCCTCGGCCGCGGCGCGCGTGCGCTCCCGCGACCGCTCGGGCTTGGGGCTCCAGGGCCCGCCCTCCCACGGCCTGAACCCCGCCGGCCGCTGTCTCGCCAGCTTGCCGCGCGACCACAGGATCACGCCCAGCGAAGCGGCCAGCACCAGCGCCCCCACCTGCCCCGCGTTGAACGGACCCATCATCGGCGGCGCCGCATCGGCGCGAAACCACTCCTCCACGAGCGCGCGGCCCAGCAGATACGTGATCGCCGTGCCCAGGCACACCTGGCCGGAGAAGCGTCGGTGCTTGCGCAGCCACAGCCCCACCGCGAGCGCGAGGCCGGCCAGCACCAGCGCATAGATCTGCGTGGGGTGCACGGGCAGCGACTGCTCGGCCCCCGCGGGCAGCAGCCCCCCGAGCGCGCGCTCCTGCGCCAAGTAGGCGGGCGATCCCGCGGGAAAGCGGATCGCCCAGGCGAGCCCCGGCGCATAGTCGCCGTAGCCCGCCCCCGTGAGCAGCGCGCCGAGGCGCTCCACCATCGCTCCGGCCGCGAAGCCAGGCGCGACCACGTCGTAGAAGGCCACCACGGGCACGCGGCGGCGCATCACGTGCAGCCCGGCCACCAAACCCACCACCGTGAGCCCGGCCAGGGGCGCGAGCTCATCGGCCCGCAGCACGAGCAGGTCGGGGGCCACCCCCGCTTCGCCCGGTCGCTGCAGCACCCATGCGATCCGGGCGCCCACCAGCCCCAGACCCACGCCGAGCACGAACCCGGTGCCGAGCGGTCCTGGCGGCAGGCGATCGCGTCGCCCGAGCGAGAGCGTCACCACCCACGCCAGCAGCAGCGCCAAGCCCAGCATGAGCCCGTAGGACTGAATTTCCCAGCCTAGCCCGGGAATCGTGAACATCTGCGGGAGCACGGCAGCGCAGTGTCGCCCCCCTTCGCGGGCCCGGCAAGCGCTCGTCTACCGCAGCGTGATCGTCGGGCCCTCCTCGGGCACTACCTCGACACCTATGCACTCTACGCTGCGCACCCTTGGCTTGCTCTCCCTCTTCCCCATGCTCTCGGTCGTCGCCTGCGACTCGAAGGACGAGGCGCCCGAGCGTCCGCGCGGCGGCGCGGGCTTCGAGGACTCCATGACCCAGTTCTTCGAGTTCGAGTGCGGCTGCCTGGGGGAGATCGAAGGCCCGACCGCGGAGGCCGAGTGCCTCTCGGAGATCGATGACGCGCTCGGCGGCACCGACGACGTCGGCGACTGCATCGACGCCGCCCTCGCCAGCTTCCCGGAGGCCCAGGCGCCGTTCGACTGCCTGCTCGATGCCCAGTACGACATGCTCGCGTGCTCGAGCGCGGCGGGCTGCCCGGGCGTGTTCGTGTGCGCCAGCGGGGAATCGGTGCCCGAGGGCTGGATCTGCGACGGCGAGCCCGATTGCGCGGGCGCAGAGGACGAGGCCCAGAGCTGCCCCGCGCCGCACATCTGCGGCTCGGGGGAACAGGTGCCCTCCGCGTGGGTCTGCGACGGCGCGGCGGACTGCGAGGACGGCAGCGACGAGCCCGATGACTGCGCGCCGAGCTGCGAGCGCGATGCCGAGCTCGCCTTCGAGGCCTGCGCACCCCTGCCCGAGGCGTTCGAGGTCCAGGTCGTCGAGACCTGCTTCCCCGGCCAAGACTCCGATCCCGGCTGCGGGGAGGAGGGTTGCGAGGTCCCGCCCGTGTGTGAGGACGACGGGGGATGCAGCGAGCCCGTCGAGGGCCCAGGCGTGACCGTCAGAGCCTCGGCGCCCAGCCGTCGCCGGGTCGCAATCCAAGCCGCCCGGCACCGCATGCGCGCCCGTTAGGCGGGCGCGGGATCGAGCAGCCAGGCGGTCGAGCGGGGCCCCAGCGCGCTTGCGCAGGCCCCGCGACGCCTATTCCTCAGCGTAGACCGCCTCGTCCTTCTCTTGGACTTCTTTGCACTGAATGCAGAGCTGCGCCTCGGGCCGGGCTTGAAGGCGCTTGAGCGAGATCTGCTCTTCGCACTCTTCGCAGAGCCCATACGTGCCCTCTTCGACCTTCTTGAGGCCATGCTCGATCTTGTTGAGCAAGAAACGTTCCCGCCCGCGAAGCCTGAACGAAAACGCCTGCATGTACTCGCTGGAGGCTTGGTCCACCTCGTCCATGCGTTCGTCGGCCTCGATGACCATTTCTTGATCGAGCGTGCGCTTGGCTTCGGCGAGTAGCCGATCGCGCTTCTCGTTGAGCACTTTGCGGAATTCTTCGGTCTGGGCCTTCGTCAGAGCCATCGGTCTCTCCCTCGAGGGTCGTCCCGAAACAAGACGGCGAAAGCTACAGCGTCACGGCCGATCCGACAATCGAAAAACGACGCTGCGGGGTCGCTCCGCATCCTCCGCTTCGGAGATCCAGCCCTTCCCGGTTCCTCCACGAGGCCCGGCGTCGGCCGCGTGAAAATTGCGCTGAGAAGGTCCACACGAGTTGACAATAATTCGTACCGTATCCTACCCTGGCGTCGAACCCTGAAGCCGTAGAGGCTCGGAGAACCCTGAATGGCCAGCTCGGACAAGCGCAAGCAGAGCCTGTACTTCCCCGAACAGATGTTGAAGGAGATCCAGGAGGAGGCGGCCCGTCAGGACCGCTCACTGTCATGGATCGTCCAGAAGGCGTGGAAAATCGCTCGGAAGGACATCATGAAGTACCCGAGCGTCAACGAGATCGCCGACGACGGGCCGGACGACGAGCGCGGACGGAACGAATGAGCGCACGGGCTCGGGCGGGGGCCCGAGCCCCCGGATGGAGCGCTTGCGAGCGCCCGCCATGACGGTGCCACGCGCCACGGACCGCGCCGGGCCGCCCTCTGGATCGCTTCCCAAGGACGTCCTCACCGAGGACGTCTTCGTCGAGCGAGAAGATGGCGCGTCCCTATTCGTGCGTGACGCGGGCATCGGCAATGCGGGTGCGATCCTGATCCTCGATGGGATCGGCTGCAGCGGCTGGGCCTTTCGGCGCATCATTCCGCGGCTCGCGGAGCGGCACCGCGTGCTGCTGATGCACTACCGTGGTCACGGCCGCTCACCCGACCCGCCCCGGCCGTGGCACTTGAGCATGCCCGATCTCGCGGATGACGCCGCGGCGGTGCTCGAGGCCCGGGGGATCTCTTCCGCCGTCATCGTCGGTTTCTCGATGGGCTTCCAGGTGGCCCTCGAGCTCTATCGTCGCCACCGTGAGCGCGTGGTGGGGCTGGTCGATCTCGCCGGCCCCTCGGGCCGCGCGATGGCCACGTTCCAGGGCACCGACGTGTTCGGCCACGTGCTCCCGTTCATGCGCGCGGCCATGCACCACGCGCAAGATCTCACCCGACGGCTCTGGCGAGGCGTCCTGCCCACCACGTGGATCCAGGAGCTCGGGGCGATGACGAATCAGATCAACGCGAGCCGCCTCCATCACGAGGACTTCGAGATCTACCTCGACCAGATGGCCGCGATGGACCCGGAGCTGTTCTTCGAGATGCTGGGCGAGGCCAGCCGCCACACCGCCGAGGATCTCCTGCCCCACGTGCGGGTCCCCGCGCTGGTGATGGCGGGCGCGCACGACCGCTTCGTCCCGCTCGCCACGCTACGAGCGATCGCATTCGCGATCCCCCAGGCCGAGTGGGTCGTCGTCGAAGAGGGCACCCACGCGCTGCCGGCCGAGTACTCCGATGAGGTGGCCCAGCGGATCGAAGCCCTGATGGGCGCGCTCGCGAGCGGCGCCCACTAGTCACGGTCGCTGGTCACGGTCACGCCCACTGGTCACGATCTCTGGGCACGATCTCTGGTCTCGCCCACCCGTCGCGGTCACGCCCACTGGTCACGTCCACTGGCGACGGCCGCTCGTTCGCGGCGACCGCTCCCACGCGCTCAGGGGGCCGCTTCGGGCGCAGGCGGCGGAGTGTCAGCCGCGGGCGGTGCTTCGGGCGCAGGCCCGGGCTCCGGCGCCTCGGCCTCGCCTGGCTTGCCGCCGTCGCCCTCCTCCTGCTCGATCACGTGCCGCACCAGCCGCTTGAACGTGTCGTTGCGCTCGATGTTGCGCAGGATCTTCACGAGGTCGTCGTGGGCCTTGGAATCGTTGACCAGCTTGCCGATCGTTCCATCGCCGCGATCGACCTTCTTGGCGACGTTGGCCGCCGCGACCGCGAACTCGTCGAGATCGCGGAGGATCTTCTCGAAGTCGGCGACCATCTTGCCCTCTTTGTCGTAGAGCAGCTTGGCCGCGAGGCTCTTGTTGTTGGGATCCTCGAGGTGACCGACGAGGCCGCGCAGGTCCTTGAGGGTGGCGCGCGCATCGTCGACGGCCGGCTGGAACGAGTCGTCGAGCTTGGCCAGCGATCCATTGGCCCGGTCCACGAAGCGATCGATCCCCACCGCGGTGTTCCGCACGCTACGCAGCGTGATGCCGAACTCCTGCTTGTACTCCTCGTCGTTGAGCAGGGCGCCCACGAGGCCCTCCCCCGCCGCCATCTGACGCGTGATCTCTTCGACGTTCTCGAGCGTGCCCTTGACGGAGTTGATGGTGCGCTCGTCATTGAGCTGCGAGAACAGGCTCGAGATCCCCGAGAGGCTGGTGTCGACCTTCTCGGTGAGGCCATCGAAGCGGTCGCGAAACAGCTGGATGTCTTCGTAGAGCGAGGGGCTCGACTGGATCCGGTTGTCGTGGGTCAGCGCCTCGCGCATGCCGGGCGTGATGTTCACGAGCTGGTCCCCCAGCACGCCGTTGCTGGCCACCGTGGCCCGCGAGTCGCTGCGCACCAGCTCGAGCTTGTCGGCGAAGATCTCCATCGCCACCTGCACGCGGCGATGCGTGGTGAAGTAGCGCGCGCACACGCCATCGGGGCCGGCCCAGGTCACGCGACGGGCACGGCGGCGAAAATCGGAGCTCACGCAGATCTCGTCCTCGATGCAGTCGCTGTCGTCCACGCACGGCGCGTGCTGCCCCTTCGAGGCGTAGGGCTCGAGGTCGGCGCACAGCCCCCCGGGACCGCAGAACAAGAACGCATCGCAGTTGTCGGTGCGCTCCTCACCAAAGCGACCGAGATCCTCGGTCGCCGGGTCGCACTCGTAGTCCACGTTGACGAAGTCGATCGACGAGACGGTGCCGATCTCCACCCCGGCCAGCTGCACGGGCGAGCCCTTGCGCAGCCCGGTGATGGTGCGAAAGTCCGTGCGGATCACCGTCTTGGTCTCCCACGTGCCCTCGCTCTGCCCGATGATGAAGAGCGACACGAACAGGATCACGCTCAGCGCGACCACGAACAGGCCCACCACCAGGCGAGTGCGGGCCTCGCTCCTACGCGCCACGGTGCTCGGCCTCCCCTGGGTCGTTGGACTGCGGGGTGTTGGGCGCGGAGGCCGAGGCCTTGCGGATCGTGCCGTGGATGAAGTCGCGAACCTCGGGGGCCGTGCTCTGCCACATCTGCTCGGCCGTGCCCACGAAGGGGAACGCGCGCTCGTAGAGCATCGCGATGCGGTTGGAGACCTTGTGGGCGGTGGGCATGTCGTGGGTGACGACGACTGAGGTCACGCCGAGCTCGCGCTGCAGCTTCTTGATCATGTCGCCGATCCGCTTGATGTTCTTGGGGTCGAGCCCGGTGGTGGGCTCGTCGTAGAGGATAACCTCGGGCTCGATCGCGATCGAGCGGGCTAGAGCCACGCGCTTCTTCATCCCGCCGCTCAGGCTGGCGGGCATCTGCTCGGCGATGGCGGCGGCCAGTCCGACCATCTCGAGGCACTCGAGCGCCCGCTGCTCGATGCGCGCCAGGGTCCAGTCGGTGTGCTCCCGCAGCGCATAGCCGATGTTCTCTCCCACCGTCATCGAGTCGAACAGCGCGCCGCCCTGGAACACGTAGGCGACCTTGCGCCGCACCAGGCGCAGCCCCTCGTCGGAGAGCTCGGGAACCGAGCCGCCGTGGAACAGCACCTGGCCCTCATCGGGGAGCAGCAGTCCGATCATCATCTTGAGGCACACGCTCTTGCCGCTGCCGCTGCCGCCGATGATGGTGAGCGTCTCGCCCCCAAACACCTGCAAGCTCATGTGCTCATAGACCGCGTGCGCCCCAAAGCGCTTGGTCACGTCACGAAACTCGATGATGGGCTCAGCCGACACTCGAACAACACTCCTCGAAGACCAAGATCCCCAGAACCAAGATCCCCCTCGAAACAAACCAGGAGCCAACGGGCGACCGCCAGGGAGGGGGCCCCGCGACGGCTCCGCCGGCGCGGGGGGAGGGGCCGCGAGGCCCCTCCAGATAGATTAGAAAAACAGCATGTTGAGGTAGAAGTCGGCGATCACGATCACGATCGCGGTGGCGGCCACCGTCTCGGTCGTGGCGGCGCCCACGGCCTCCGTGCCGATCTTGGTGTTGAAACCCTGGTAGCAGCCGATGGTCCCCACGATCGCGCCAAACATCGTGCCCTTGACCGAGCTCGCGATGTAGTTGAGCGGCTCGAGCTCGTCGATGTACGTCTCGTAGAAGTAGCCGGCCGGCACCCCGTAGATCCACTCGGCGATGATCATCCCGCCGAGCAGCGCGATCACGTTGCCGAGCGCGACCAACAGGGGCAGCGCGAGCGTCGAGGCGCACAGCCGCGGCCACACGAGCTTCTTGTACGGGTCGGCGCCCAGCGCCGCGACCGCGTCGATCTGCTCGGTGACCTTCATCGAGCCGAGCTCCGCGGTCATGCCGGCCGCCATCTTCACGCCGACGGTGAGCGCGAGCATCGTGGGCACGAGCTCGGGCACGAGCCCGAGCGAGACGACCTTGCCGATCGCCATCGTCGCGCCGAAGTCGATGAGCCCCCAGCCGAACTGCCAGGTGAGGATCATGCCGATGAACAGCGTGATCAGCATCGCGATCGGCAGGCTGCGCACGCCCAGCTCCACCATCTGGTGGGCGATGTCGTCGAAGCCAAACGGCCGGCGCGGCCCCACTCGCAGCACTCGCAGCACCAGGCCCGCGACCCCGCCCAGCCACTCGAGGCCGGAGATCACGAGCGCGCCGAAGCGCTCGAGCCCCTTCACGAGCCCGCCTTGGTGGGGAAGCGGAAGCCCTCGACCACGCGCGCGAAATCGGCGCGACCGCCCGCGAAGCCCGCGGGGCTGGCGGAGTAGTGCAGGTCGAACAGGCAGCCGTTCTTCTTCACCACCCAGAGCTCGTTGCGTCGCACCACGCCGTCGAGCTCCGCGGTCACCACCGTACGGAGCGCTGCACGATCGACGAGCCGGGTCTGCTCTTGGCTCTCGACCTCCCACGAGGTCCAGTCGATGCGCAGGTGATCGGTGTATTGATCGAGCGAGCTATCGCCCTGGCCATCGCACTGCGCGTGGATCTCGATGACCGCCCCGAGCTCGCGATGGGTCCAGGCGACCTGGACATCCTTGAGGTTGCGCACGGGTTGCCAGCCGGGCCCCGGGTTGCCGAAGCGATACGTCGTCTCCTTGCGCGCGAGCTTGGCCGGGGTGCGGTGCGCCAAGTACACATCACCACGCCAGCCCGCGCACCCGGCCGGGAGCGCGAGCGCGAGGACCACGGCAATGCTGGCGGTTCGCGTCGGCAACTCTGGCGCGGAGTCTACAGACCCCCTCGTGGGCCGCAAAGAGATCCTCCGCCGCGAGCCGTTCCGGCGGGGCTGGCGTGAGAGTGGTGGGCGAATGCGGGTGCACGCTTTGGCCCAGCCTGGGCCGCCGAGACCCCGTTCGTGCACCGGGCTTCGCACTTCCCACGCGAAGCCCGCTGCACGCGCCGTAGAATTGGCGCCCGGCAAAATATTCAAGACTCTGGAATGACTGTCATTTTCTACGCCTGTGGATGGCTGTAGGTGCGGTGCACCAATTGCAGTGTATTCCGGCCAGAGACCACCCCCATGCAGGCAACGCAGAGCATCAAGGATCCCGCAGGCACCAAGGGCGTGCACATCCTGGCCCGCTCGCTCTTCCGCGAGATGCGCCAGCAGGGCTACACCGAGGAGCAGATCATCGGGCTGTCCACGGAGCTGATCCACCTGGTCAACGAGGACCTGCAAAAGCGTCTCGCGGCCGAGTGATCACGGCCCCACTCGCGAGCCCTCGGCGGCTCATCCCGCCTTCGAGCCCCGCCCGGCGCAGCCGCCCGCGGGGCTCGGTCGTTGCGTGATCTTGGCGGTGGACGGCCCCGAGCCACGGGGGTATCTCAGCCCACGTCATGACGGCGCGCCGCTTCTCCACCCTGGATGATCTCGACGTCGACAACCGCCGCGTGCTGGTGCGGGTCGACTTCAACGTGCCCCTCATCAAGGCCGCGGACGGGGGCGTGGCCACGGTCCGCGACGACACCCGCATCCGCGAGACGCTGCCCACGCTGCGCACGCTTCGTGAGCGCGGCGCCAAGCTCGTGGTGTGCTCGCACCTGGGGCGCCCCGAAGGTCGCGGGTTCGAGGCGGCGTACTCGATGGAGCCCGTGGGCGCGCGCCTGGCCGAGCTGTTGGGCGTGGACGTGCGACTCGCCGACGAGGTCGTCGGCGATGGCGTGACCAAGCTGGTGTCCGACTCGCGCGCGGGCGAGGTCGTGCTGCTCGAGAACCTACGCTTCGAGGCCGGCGAGACCAAGAATGACGCCAAGCTGTCGGCTGCGCTGGCCGCCCTGTGCGACGCGTATGTCAACGATGCGTTCGGGGCGTGTCACCGCGCGCATGCCTCGGTGGTGGGCGTCCCGCGACTGGTCGGCGACAAGGCGGCGGGCCGCTTGGTCGAGGCCGAGCTGCATGCGCTCTCGCGGCTGGTCGAGGCTCCGGCCCGGCCGTTCGTGGCGATCGTGGGCGGGGCCAAGGTCTCGGACAAGCTCGGAGTGCTGGTGGCGCTGGTCGAGCGCCTGGTCGCCGGCGACACGCTGGTGATCGGCGGGGCCATGGCCAACACGTTCCTGGCCGCCCAGGGGCGCCAGCTCGGCGCCTCGCTGATGGAGAGCGACCGCTTCAAGGATGCGGAGCGCGTGCTGGCGAAGGCCTCGGCGCGCGACGTCGACGTGCTGCTGCCCTGGGACCTGAGGGTGGCGACCAGCCTCGACGCCAAGGAGGCGCGGGTGGTGGGCGTGGTCCACGAGCTCGCCCCCACCGAGCGAGCGCTCGACATCGGGCCCGCGACCGCCGAGCGCTGCGCCGAGGTGATCGCGCGAGCGGGGATGGTGCTGTGGAACGGGCCGATGGGCCTGTTCGAGAATCCGGTGTTCGCCGGGGGCACGCTGGCCGTAGCCCGCGCGGTGGCCGACTGCCCCGGGTTCACCGTGGTCGGCGGCGGGGACAGCGTGGCCGCCGTGCAGCAGGCCGGCGTGGCCGAGCGCATCGATCACGTGTCGACCGGCGGCGGAGCCTCGCTGGAGTTCATCGAGGGCAAGACCCTCCCGGGCGTAGCCGCGCTGATGCGCGGAGAAGGTTGATCGGACATGCACCATCGTGTCACTTGGGTGATCGGCAACTGGAAGCAGAACCACCGGCCGGCGGCGGCCAAGGAGTGTGCCGCGGGCGTGGCGGACGGCGTGGGCAAGGCCCTGTCCAAT
>JBFIJN010000036.1:0-32409 GCA_041600735.1 Nannocystaceae bacterium | reverse complement strand
CCGAGTCCGGCGCACCCGAGCTCGGATAGGAAGGATCATCATGCAACGCATCGGCACATGGGGCTTTGGCCCGCACTCCTGGGTCAGCGTCGAGCGAACGCGTGGGTTCTACGCGCGCGCGCTGCAGGCGGAATTCGAGCTAGTCGATCTCGACGCGGTGCCCGAGGGTGAGCCCGCGCCCGAGGTCGCGGCGATCCTCTCGTTCCACAGCGGGCGCTGGCGGGCGCGTCCGCCCCACGACGACACGCCCATCGTGCTCGCCATGCACGGCGGCCCGGTGGTCGATCACGCGCGGCTCCGCGATGGACTACAGCAGCTGCGCACCCACGACACGCTGCTCGTGAACTGCTCCTCCGACGCGGCGATCGTGAGCGATCTCTGCGAGCACCCGGGCCCCACCGTGGTGCAGCTGCCGCTCCCCGTCGACACCGAGCGCTTCACCCCCTACGACCGCGAGGACTGCCGGCGCGAGCTCGAGCTGCCTGCGTGTGATCACGTGATCGGCTTCGTGTGCCGCTTGGTCCCGCAGAAGAACCTCCACCTCATGCTTCGTGCATTCGCGGAGATCCGCGCTCGGCTCGCGCCCCGCCGCGTGGTCGCGCTGGTGGTCGGCAGCTACTACACGAGCCATCCGGTGCTCGACTACGGCTGCGGCGGCTATCGAGCGCACATCGCCGGGCTCGTTGCCGAGCTGGGCCTCGCGGAGGATCTCGTGTGGTTCCCCGCCGGGATCGACGACGAAGACCTCGCGCTCGCGTTCGGGGCCATGGACGTGCTGTTCCACCCCACCAGCGCCGTCGACGAGAACTTTGGCTACGTGCCGGTCGAGGCGATGGCGTGCGGCGTGCCGGTGGTCGGCGCCGCCTACGGAGGGCTCAAGGACACCGTCGTCCCCGGCGAGACGGGCGTGCTCATGCCGACGTGGCTCACCCGCAGCGGCATTCGCATCGACCTCGATGCGGGGGTCGAGGCCACGGTCGCGCTGCTGCGCGATCCCAGCGGCCACGCCCAGATGAGCCGCGCGGCCGAGCAGCGAGCGGTGACCCACTACCGCTCGAGCCTCTGCGAGGAGATCCTGCGCCACGCCTTCCGCGACGCGATCGCGCGGCGAGCCGAGGGTCCCGGTCGCTCCCTGGTCACCACCCCGCCGCCCCCGCTGCCGGCCTCTGCCGACGCGCTGCCGCCCACCGAGCCCCCGTGGGAGGCCTTCGTGGAGCCGGTGGCCCGCTACGTGAGCCACGCCGCGCCGCGCATCACCACCGCGTGCCGGCTGCGCTGGTTCACGCCGCTCGTCCGTGGCGAGGACGGTCGCCTCCGCCTCGACGACCCCGCGTGGCCGGCTGCCCTCCCCGCCTGGCTCGACGACGATCCGCTCGTGCGGGCCTGCGCCACCCCGACCCGCGCCGACCTCCTCGCGCGACCCGACAGCCTGCGCTGGTCCGCGCTGCAGGGGCTGGTCGACGACGGCTTCCTGCTGGTGGGAGCCGCCGCATGAGCTGCGAACCATCCACGTCGCTCTCGGTGATCATCCCCTGGTGTGATCGCGTGGAGCTCGAGCACACGCTCACCGTCAATGCGCCCCTGTTCGCGCGGCACGACGTCGAGGTCGTGGTCGTGCGCTGCGCGGGTGACGAGCGCTGGCTGGCCGCTGCGCTCGCGCGCGTGCCCCATCCCATCACGTGGGTCGACGTGCCGGCCGACGGCTTCAACAAGGCGCTCGCGCTCAACCTCGGCGTGCACGCGGCGCGGGGCGAGCACCTGTTCTTCCTCGATGCCGACGTCGTACTGCACGAGGACTTCGTGGCCGACGCGCTCGGCCAGCTCGCGGGCGGCCGCTTCGTCACCGTGGACCGCGTGCTCGAGTCTTCCCCGCCCCCCAGGCCACCCCACGAGCCGAGCGCCTTGGAGGCGCTGGCCCACGCGGTTGGTCTCGTCACCGCCGACGGTCGCACGGTATGGGTCGAGACCAACCGCGTGCGCTTCGAGGACGGCAGCCGCAGCGGTCCCGGCCTCATCGTGCTCTCGCGGTCCACGTTCCTGGCCGTGGACGGGATGAACTCCGATCTGCTGGGCTGGGGCTGGGAGGACCTCGATCTCGTGGCGCGGATCCAGCTCGCGGGGGTGGCCGAGCGGCGCGCGCTGGGCCGAGTCACGCATCTCACCCACGGCGATCATCAGCGTGCCGGCGCCGCGAGAGGCGAGAGCGAGCGCGACAACTTCGCGGTGTGCCTGGCCAACTACCGGCTCGGCTACCATCGCGGTACCTACGAGGACGACGTGACGAGCTGTGCAGATGCGATCGAGATCCACCGACCGGCGTGAGCCCGCCGCGCGCACGGGCTGGGCGTTGGCGGCGCTCGTCGGAGTCCTCGGCTGCCATCGCGACCCTGCGCCGCTCGCAGCCCCGGTGGCGACCCCCGAGGCCTCCCCGCCCGCAGCGGCCGAGCCCGAGCCGCTGCGCTTGCACCTCACCTTCGACGACGCCCCGCTGATGGGCAAGCCCGGCCCCGTGGGCATCGAGGCCGCCGAGGTGACCGCGATCAACGAGGCGATCGTGGCCACGCTGGCGGCCCATCACGCGCCGGCCTCGGTGTTCTTCAACTGCGATCGCCTGCAAGCGGGCGAGCACACCGTCGAGCTGTGGGCCGCCGCCGAGCACCCGGTGGGCAACCACACCAGCAGTCACGCCAACCTCGCCGATACCCCGCTCGAGGCCTGGATCGACGACGTGCGTCGCTGTCACGAGCTGCTCTCCGCTCACCTGCCCGCCCCGCCGCGGTGGTTCCGCTACCCCTATCTCAGCCAAGGCGACGACGTGACCCTGCGCGACCAGGCCCGCGAGCGGCTCTCCGCGCTCGGCTACACCAACGCGCACGTGACCGTCGCCACCACCGAGTGGCTGCTCGCGTTCGCCTATCGTCGCGCCAAGCAGGCCGACGACCACGCGCAGATCGATGAGATCGTCGAGGCCTATCGCGCGCACATGGTCGAGGCGGTCGAGCAGGGCCGCGCCCTCGCCCGCCACGCCGTGGGGCACGAGACCGCGCAGGTCGTGCTGTTCCACGTCAACGAGCTCGCCGCCGATCACCTCGACGACGTGCTCGCCGACTACGAAGCGCAGGGCTACGTGCTGGTGGGCTTGTCCGAGGCCCTCGCCGATCCGGTCTTCGAGCTCCCCGACCACTATGTCGGTCGCGGCGGGCTCAGCTGGTTGTTCCGCGTGATCGAAGACCCCGAGTCCCGACCCAAGTATTGGTTCGGGCACGAAGAAGCCCGCCTGATGAAGCGCTTCGGCGCGGCGATGGAGCCGCCCGAGCCCGGCGAGTGAGCACCCGCCCTACCCGAAGGGATTGGCGGTCTGGGCGTTGTCGCGAACCGCCTTCTTGCCCGCGGGGCTCTGTGGCGCAACCTTCGGGGTGGGGGCCGCCTTCACGGCCTCATCGAAGTTCTCCTGCGCCAGGTCGAGGGCGTCGAGCTGCTCGATGAAGTCGTCGTCGAGCTTGGAGGCAGGCTCCACCGCCGAGCGCTCCCGTCGCGCACCCACCCGCTCGCGGGCTTCGTCGAGCCTCCGCTGTGCCCCGGCCACGTCGCCCCGCGTGAACGACTCGTTGGCGAGCAGCAGCGCATCGAGCGTCTCGCGTCGCCCCAGGCGCTCCTCCACCCGCGCATCGAGGGCCGCCGCGCGCGTGCTCGCGGGATCGAGCGTGAGCCCCAGCGCGCCCGCTGCCTGCGCGTCGCGACCGAGGGTGACATCGCGATAGACGAGCCGCACATCGGCCAGCGCCCGGTCCCCCGCGCCCGCGGCCACGCGCACCCGCAGCAGCGCGCTCTTGTCGTCGCCCGCATTGAAGCTGCCGAACGACAGCCCCACGCGATTGCCCTCGCGCCGGTGCCCGCGCGCCACGACCTCGAGCAGCTCGACACCCGCCGCGAGCTCCACCTCCACGTCCACGCGATCGGCCACGGTCCCCACCAGGTTGGCGGCCTCGCGCTCGAACACCGCCGCGAGCCCGGCCGGGTTCTCCACGAAGTAGTGGTTGCCGTTCGACGCCTGCGACACCGCGAACAGCGTGCGCTCGTCGTAGTCGAGGTCGACCCCGATCGAGGCCACCGCGGTCTGCTCCTGCCGCGCCACGTCGCCCAGCAGCCTGAACTCCGCCACCGTGGTCAGCCCGCGATTGGCCACGCCGTCGCTCAGCAGCAAGATCCGGTTGATCGCGCCGGAGCGCCGTCGCAGCTGGGCGCGGGCCAGGTCGAGCCCGCACGAGATGCAGGTATGGCCGCTGCCGCGGATCGACCCGAGCGCGCGCTCGAAATCCAGGCGATCGATCCGATCGACGTTGGTGGGGGCGAGCAGCACCTCGGCCTGGTCGTCGTAGGCCACGAGCGAGACCGTGTCGTCGGGCCGCAGCCGCGACAGCATCCCGCGCGCGGCCGCCACGGCGTTGGTGAGCCGCTGTCCCTTCATCGAGCCCGAGCGATCGATGACGATCGAGAGGTTCACCGGAGCGCGACCTTCGACCGCCGCGCGCTCGGGTGCGCCGACCTCGACCAGCACGAACGTCTCGCTGCCTTGCTGGCCGGGGAGCACCGCGTGCCCGAGTCGTCCGTCGAGGCGAAGCGTGCCCGGGACCGAGAACGTGGAGGGGATGCTCGGGGCCGCCACCGCGACGGGCTCCTGGCTCCCGGCCGGGCTCGGTCGCGGCTGGAGCCCGGCCGGGCGCGCCTCGGAGGCCGTCGGGCTCGGGCTCGTGGGTCGAGGGGTGAGCCAGGCGACCGCCGTGGAGCTCGCCCCCATCCCCAGCAACGAAAGCAACAACACCGCGCTCATTCGCATGATCAGCCCCCCCAATCTCGTGGGGCCGTGACTACGCGCGAGAGTGCAAAGCCGGTTTCAGCCTGCGCGTTTTGCGCAGTTCGTACGAGATCACGCCGGGGGCCAGGGCTCACTTTCCAGGAACCGGGCCACCCGCTCGCGCAGCCGCTCTCGCAGCGCCTCGACCGACGAGCCTCGCACCTCCTCCACCGGCACGGGCTCGAGCACCGTCACCCGCATGCGCGCACGCGCGACCCCGAGGCCCCCGGCCGGAAGCGCGGTCGAGGTGCCTTGGATCGCGATCGGCAGCAACGCCACGTCGGCCTGCTTGGCCAGCTCGAACGCGCCCGGCTTCCACGCCTTCATCTCCCCGGTGCGCGAGCGCGTGCCCTCGGGGAACATCATCACCGACGACCCCTCGCGGAGCACCTGTCGGCAGCGCTCGAACATCTGCGCCACACTCTGCGGGTCACCGCGGCGCAGCGGCACGTAGCCGACCAAGTGCATGTTCCAGCCGATGCAGGGGATCTCGAACACCTCGGCCTTGGAGACCCACTTGAAGTGTCGGTGCAAGCGATGGATCGCGAAGATGTCGACCATCGAGAGGTGGTTGGCCACCATGACGTAGATCTGCCCGGGCTCGATGTGCTCGCGCCCGCGTACGCGTACGGACCACAGCGGGTTGATCCACGTATACGCAGCCCCCCACACATTGGTGAACGCGTGGAGCACGACGCGACGGCGATCGAACGGCGCCGTGATCGCCCACAGCAGCAGCGCCACCGGGAACATCACCAAGGCGATCGCCGCCACCAGTAGCCAATAGAGGGTGGAGAGAAGGCTCGCCACGGCGCCGCAAGGTACCAGGGCGGCTCGGCCGGGGACCACCCCGCGCCGCGACGGGCCCGCATGGCGCGGAAGAATCTGCGCCAGGCTCCGGCGAAACCCGCCAGGGGATCGCCTCCGGAGCGGGCGGAACGGCCGTAGATGCCCCAGGCCAGCCATGTCGAGCGAGCCCTGCGCCGTGACATCGGTCGTTGTGCGGACCGTCGTTTCTGCGAAAATGAAGATGCATGGGCGAAGCCGGAAGTAGCGTCGGCGTGCGACGGGCTCTAGTGCCCGTGGTCGTCCGTCCGCGACCGGTGGCGCTCTATCGCATCCCCGTCACGCTGATGCTGCTGGGCCTGTTCATGATGGCCCTCCAGGCCGGCCAGCCGCTGCTCGGCTTGGTCATGCTGATGACGGCCGCCACCACCACGCTCGGCTGTGCCTGGCGCGGGGTGGCCCGCCGCGACTCGGCGGTGCTCGGTCTTCGCGACCAAGGCGATGCCCGCCTCGTCGATGGTCGCTACCGCGAGGCGCGGGTGCTCTATGAGCGCTCGCTGGCGCTCGCCGAGCGCGAGCTCCCTCCTGCCGCGCCCGAGCTCTTGGTCAACTACTATAGCCTGGCCGCCGTGAACTCGATGCTGCACGACCACGCACGCGCGGGCCGCTATCTCGAAGAGCTGCTCCACGGGCTCAACGATCGCGTGCCCGCAGCATGGGCCGGCCACGTCGCGTGGTTGATGCGCCGCGTCGCCCACCACTGCTCGCAGCAGGGCCAGCATGCGCGGGCCGAGCAGCTGTGCCGCCGCGCGCTCGACCTCGTGGGCGATGCGCCCGGGGCCGACGACAACACGGTGCGCTCGCTGCTCGACGATCTCGCGTGGGTCAAGCACCACGCGGGGAGCTACGCCGAGGCCGAGGCCCTGTTTCGCGAGTCGCTCGCCGTGCACGAGCAGTTCCGCGACGTGATCCTCGAGCAGGCCCAGTGGCCACGCCGAGGCCAGGGACAAGGCCGCTCGCCCTATCGCGAGCCGGGCCCCGCCACCGCCTCCACCTCGGGCGGGCTCGATCGCGCGGTGGCCTACAGCCTGCTGGGCCTCGGCTGGACCATCTATGAGCGCGGTCAGTACGACGAGGCCCGCCGCTGCTTCGAGCGGGCCCGCATGATCGCGACGCGCCTCGCCGCCGCCCCCACGAGCGGCGAGGGCCCCCGCAGCGCCGCGAGCGACGGACTGTGGGTCGAGGTGCTGCGCGGCCAAGCGGCCGTGTGGGTGACGCTCGGCGAGTACGACCAAGCCCAGGTGCTCTACGCCGAGGCCGACGCACGATCCAAGGGCGGCGATGAGCCGGTGCAGCGTGCGGCCCTGTTGGTCGACATGAGCTGGCTCGCGCGCTGTCGCCAGCGCTACGACGAGGCCGATGCGATCGCCCGCAGCGCGCTCGAGGAGGTCGAGCGCGCCAACGAGGGCGTGGCTGCGATCGCGAGCGCCTTGCACGAGAGCCTCGCCGAGCTGCGGCGTCGCCAGGGCCGGGCCCGCGATGGGCAGCGCCACATTCGCGAAGCGCAGGACCTCGCCGCTCGCTGCCTCGGTGCCGAGCACCCGCGCATGGCCGGCATCCTCGCGGTGGCGGCCCGCCTGCATGCCGCTCGCTCCGAGTCGGTGGAGGCCGAGCGCGTCGCTCAGCAGAGCCTGGCGTTGCTCGAGACCACGCTCGGGTCCGAGCACCCGCGCATGTCCGAGGCCCACCTCGCGCTCGGCGAGGCCCAGCTCGCGCGCGGGCGCCTCGGCGCGGCCGAGCGCAGCGTTGGACTCGCGCTCGCGCTGCGGCAGCGGACCATGGGCACCGATCACCCCGAGCTCGGCGAGATCCTCGATGCTCAGGTGGCGGTGCTGCGGGCCGCCAGCCGCGACGACGAGGTGCAGCCCGTGCTCGAGCGCCTGGCACGGCTTCATGCGCGCTTGGCCGCCGCACCGGCCGCGACGGATGGCATGCTCGACCGGTCATGAAAGCAACGTTCGTTCGCCGTGCGTCGTGGTGGCACCAGGGGCTGGGGAGCGCCTTGATGGTGGCGTGGTCGCTGGGCTCGGGCTGCGACTCGGCGCCCGCCCCCAGCGACCCGGCGGCCGCGTCCAAGACCGCCGAGGTCACGACGACGCCGCTGGCTGGCCGCGAGCGACCCGCGTCGCCGCCCTCGCTGCTCACCGCCGTGTTGCCGCAGGCGATCGAGGCCCCGCCCGACGCCGGCAACACCTGGCGCGTCGACGCCTACGTGGCCGTGCTCATCACCGAGCAGCTGCGACGCAGCCCGCTGCCGTTCACGCCCTGGCGCAGCGAGACGGCCGACCCCGCGCGACCTTCCGCGGGCTATCGCGTGGGTGCGCTCCAGCCCGATGATCCCTACGCCATGCTCGGTCTGCGCGAGGGTGACATCGTGCAGAGGGTCAATGGGGTGTCCACCGAGGAGGCCGGCTGGGCCGACGAGGCGCTGCGTCGCGCGGAGAACCAAGTCACGGTCACGGTGTTCCGCGACGACCTCTCGATCACGCTTGCCTATCGACTCATGGGTGGCCTGGCCTGGCGTGCGCAGCTGAGCGCTCCGGACGAGCCTTCCGCGGTCGCCGTGGCCGACGCGCCTCCGAGCGACGCAGACCTCGAGGATCCCCGCGGTGCCGGGCTGGGCGGCGGAGCAAGCGGAGTCGGGGGCGGCGGTGGCGGTGGCGGTGGCGGTGGTGCCGGCTCGCGCCCGGTCACGCCCCCGCGACCGTCGGTCGGCGGCGGCGGCGGTAGTGCCGGCGGCGGCGGTAGTGCCGGAGGCGGCGGCGGTGGCACGAAGCCTCCCCCGCCAAAGGGTGCCTCGGTAGCCCGCTGCACCACGCCCGACGTGTGCTCGATCGACAAGGCCCACTTCGACAGCCTCGTCGCCTCTCCCAGCAAGCTCCAGGCGCAGGCCGATGTAGTGCCCGCGATCCGCGACGACGTGTTCAGCGGCTACAAGCTGCGCACGGTGAAGTCGGGCAGCACGGTCGATCAGCTCGGCTTCCGCAGCGGCGACAAGATCACCCACATCAACGGCCGCGATCTCACCAACGACGCCGACGCGATGCAGCTCTACTTCGGCCTGTCGAGCACGCGTCTGTTCAAGGTGCGCTACGTTCGCGGCAGCGCCACGCACACCAAGACCATCAAGGTCACGTGAGGCCGGGCTGGCACGCATGAAGCGAAGACGGCCGCGCATCGGCGTGCTGCTACGGATCGGGCTGTGGGCGCTCGGCCTCGCTGGCGTCGTGCTCGCACTCGGGGCGCTCGCGCTCGCGTTCCTCGGCATGCCCACCTACGACGTGCCCAAGGTGGAGCTCGAGGCCGCGCCCACCCCGGCCCGCCTCGACCGAGGCAAGCGCCTCGTCAGCATGCTGTGCCACCGCTGCCACTACGATCCCGGCACTCGCGCGCTCACCGGTCGCGCGCTGCCCGAGGGTCGCCTCGGAAAGCCGCGCGCCCCCAACCTCACCCGGGATCCTGCGGTGGGCATCGGTGACTGGTCGCCGGGCGAGCTCGCGCTGCTGCTGCGCACGGGCATCCATCCCAAGTCGGGGGTGCTCGTACCGCCGCCGTTCATGCCCCGCTGGCCTCGCATGGCCGACGATGATCTCGCGGCGATCGTGGCGTTCCTCGGCTCCGACGATGCGTGGGTGGCTGCGCGCGCCGAGGAGCCCCCGCCCTCGCAGTACTCGCTGATCGCCCGCTACCACGCGCTCGTGCGCTGGAGCCCGTTCCCCTACCCGCGCGCGCCGCTGCGGGCCCCCGATCGCGCCGACCTCGAGCTCCACGGCGCCTACCTCGTAGACCACGTGCTCCAGTGCGCCGGGTGTCACAGCGAGCACGGCAGCGAGCTCGATGCGCTCGATCCCCCGCGTACCCCCGGGTACATGGCCGGTGGCGCAGCCACCAACGATGCCAATGGCGTGGTGCTGCGCGCCGCCAATCTCACCCCGCACGCGACCGGCCTCGAGGGCTGGACCAGCGAGCAGCTGCGCCGCACGCTGATCGACGGCTTCGGCCCCGACGGCAAGGTGATGCGCTGGCCGATGGTTCGCCACGCGGGACTCCAGCCCGCCGAGGTCGAGGCGATCCACGCCTACCTCCAGACCCTGCCTCCCGTGAGCCACGCGATCGAGCCGAGCCCTCCCTACAAGATGATCGGACGCAAGGCCGACGGCGGGCGCCACGTGTACATGCTGTATGGCTGTCACTATTGCCACGGCAGCACCGGGGCCGCCGTGGCCGATCTGCGCGGAGCGGCGGCCCGCTTCCCCACCGATGCCGAGCTCATCGCCTTCCTCGAAGACCCGGCCCGCGAGGACCCGTTCACGCTCATGCCGAAGTGGGCCGGAGTGATCGACCCCGGCGACTATGCCGATCTCTGCGCATTCATCCGCGAGCTGGGGACGGCACCTCGCTAGTCACCGACATCACGACATCACGACATCACGACATCACGAGAGGTCATGAGGTCGCGGCATCTTGACGGTGCCGTCCTCGAGCACGAGCTGCAGCGTGTCCACGTTCGCGGGATCGAGGCTGACGAGCACCGGGGCGAATCGATCCGTGAACGCGAAGTTGTACGCATCGGAGCGATCCGACAGCGCCGCCGCCCACTGATTGTAGTAGGGGTTGCTCGGCTGTAGCCCCGCGAAGAACGAGCTCACCGGGAGCTCGAACCAAGACTGGCTCGGCAGCGAACCCACCATGCTGCCGTTGCTCGTGCTCGTGCTCCCGAGCGCTCCGATCGCGAGCCCCGAGAACAGATCACCACCGATCCAGCCGTACACGTCGTTGGCCGGGGCAGTCTTCGTCGAGGCACCGTCGAGAGTGAACGGCGCATTGCCCCCGTAGATGCCCGTGGGATTCATGAGATCATCGGCCGCATACACCATGGTCGTCTCGCCGCAGCCGCTCAGCTTCCCGGTGAGGGTGATGCCGAGCGTGCTGTCGATGGTTGCCGCGAGATCGTACGTCTGTCGGCTCTGCGGCCCCGAAGACGGCACGTTGGGCCCGACTCCGGCGAAGCTCCCCGCGATCGTGGCGATCACCCCGTTGCCCAGCCCGGGCACGATGGCGCCGCTCGTCGTCCCCGGCCCGAAGCTCTCGAGGAGCGCGCCCAGGTAGCCCTTCAACAGATCGTAGGGCATCACGGGAATTGCCGAGGGCGGCGGGAAGATCGGCGGATACGACGAGGGCCCGATGATCCTCGCAAACGCGGTCCCTGGCGCCGGCCCCTGACCGTACTGCTGGAACTGACCGGGCACGAGCGCGGGCATCGGCTGACCGTCCACTCCGCCGGGGCCGTCAACCCCTGAGACGGGGGGTGTCGTGAGGGCATCGAGCGCGTCGAAGATGTCCTGCGCGGTCACGCCCGCGCGCAGACCGAGCGCGGTCTGAACCGTCTGCGCGTTCTTCAGCGCAATCAGCGACAGCGGGATGCTCCAGTAGTCGATGCTCGTCAGGTTGGCCACATCGGCGGGCTGGCCCGTGAACGTGATCTCGAGCTTGTCGTAGCGCAGAAACAGATTGGGATCGGTCACCGCCTGCGCGGGCTCGTAGCCGCTCCCCTGCACCGACCACGGCTGCTGATAGCAGACGTAGATCCGCCCGCTGAACGAGCTGATGCCCACCCCCGAGGCGAGCGTGTCGAGGCTGTACCAGTTTCCGGGGTTGGGATAGGTGCCGCCGCCGTCGACGGGCGCGATCGCGCTGCCATCGGCGAGGTTCTCGATGGTGACCGATGTACCCGATGCGCCCGGTACGAAGCCGATGAACACCTTGGAATCATCGACGCCGCTGGAATTGGTGAATTGGAACGTTAGCGTGGCCATACGGATCGGCGGTGCGCCGAGCGGCCATGCTGATCACTCAGGCGAGCGCGCGCTGCTGCACCATTCCACGGACCATCGCCGCGAGGGTATCGGTGAGCTCGGCCTCGAAGTCGATGCGCAGCGGCGCGAGCTCGGGGCGGGCGAGCACCTCGGCGACCACGGGCGAGGGGTCTGCCATCTGCTGGAGCCCGACGACCAGCGCATGCAGGCGCAGCAGCACCCGCGCGCCGCCGCCGGGGGCCAGGCCCGGAACCGCGCGCTCGACCACGGCGGCCGCGCGGATCACCCGGTCGAGCAGCATGCGCTTGAACGCCATCGCCGACTCGGCATCGATGTTCTGCTCGAGCACGGTGTGCACCAGCGACAAGAGCTCGGCAAACGACTCGCGCTTCACCAGCGTGCGCGTGACCGCGGCGGCAAAGCACTCGGGGGCGTCGGGCCCGGGGGACAAGAGCTCGAGCTCGATGGCCACCGCATCGAACCAGGCCGAGAGCTCCTCTTCGAGCGCGGCCAGGAATAGCTCTTCCTTGCTGCGAAAGTAGAGGTAGAGCGTGCCCTTGGCCAGGCTGCAGCGCCGTGCCACCTCGGCCATGGTGATGCGGTGATACTGCTGGCGGTCCAGCAGGCGAGCCGCGACCACCAAGATCGCGCGACGGCGCGCCGCCTTGTCCTCGTCCTTGCGCGCGCGTTGCTTGACGGCCATGGACGGCTCAGCCGATGAGCCGGCGCATGAGGCCCAGCTTGCCCTCGTAGGGCGGATACTTGATCGAGGGATCGAGGAAGTTCGCGGTCTTCATCACCGACTTGCGGTGCGAGAACAGCTGGAACGAGCTATGGCCGTGGTAGGCCCCCATCCCGCTCTCACCCACGCCGCCGAACGGCAGGTTGGGATCGGCCAGGTGCGCGACCGCGTTGTTGATGCAGCCGCCGCCGAACGACACGCGCTCGATCACCTTGCGCTCGTCCTCGCGATCGGTGGTGAACAGGTAGAGCGCGAGCGGGTTGGGGTGCTGGGCGACCATCGAGATCGCCTGCTCGAGCGAGTCGATGCGCAGCACGGGGAGGATGGGCCCGAAGATCTCCTCGGCCATCACCCGGTCGTCCATCGTCACGTCGGTCATCAGCGTGGGTGCGATGTAGCGCTCGGCCGCGTCGTGCTCGCCCCCGTGCGCGACCTTGTCGGGATCGATGAGCCCGACCAGGCGCTGGAAGTGGCGGTCGTTGATGATGCGACCGTAGTCGGGGCTGCTGCGCGGATCGTCGCCGTAGAACTCGCGCAGCACGGTCTTCATGCGCGACACCAGCCCGTCGTGCACCGAGGCCTCGACCAGGAGGTAGTCGGGCGCCACGCACGTCTGCCCGGCGTTGATGAGCTTGGCCCACACGAGGCGCCGCGCGGCAACGTCGAGGTCGGCCGAGGCGGTGATGATGGCAGGGCTCTTGCCGCCGAGCTCGAGCGTCACGCGAGAGAGGTGCTCGGCGCCCGCACGCGCGACCACGCGCCCGATGTTGGTCCCCCCGGTGAAGAAGATGTGATCCCAGCGCCGAGCGAGCAGCGCCTGCGAGGTCTCTACGCCGCCTTCGAGCACCGCCACGTGCTCCTCCGCGAACGCCTCGCGCACCAGCTCGGCGCACGCGGCCGACGACGCGGGGGCCAGCTCCGAGGGCTTGATGATCGCGACGTTGCCCGCGGCCAGAGCCCCCACGAGCGGCGCGAAGGCCAGCTGAATCGGGTAGTTCCACGGCCCGATCACCAGGTTCAAGCCGAGCGGCTGATGGTAGACGTAGCTGCGCGAGGGCGCGACCACGAGCGGGGACAGTGACACCTCGGGCTTCATCCAGCGGCCGAGGTGCCCGAGCGCGTGCTTGATCTCCGCGGTGACGTAGCCGACCTCGGTGACGTAGGCCTCCGCCGTGCACTTGTGCAGGTCGGCGTGGAGGGCATCGATGATCAGCTTCTCCTTGGTCTCGAACGCGTGGAGCAGGGCTCGCAGCGCCTCTTCACGGCTGTTGCGGGACAGCGTGCGGCCCGCGGAGAAGTGCTTGCGCTGAGCGTCGTGAAGCGCTTCTACGCGTGCATGCAAGGCCGGCCCGTGCAGGTCGGGAGTGGCCGCGACTGGGGTGGGGGCGGAGCCGTCCATAGTGCTTCGAGAGTAAATGACCCATGGTCACCTGTCAACGCAATGGACCGCCCGGCGCGGGCCGTGCCATCCTCCTGGCCTCCGGTGTCCCGCAAGCATGATCCAGAGGCGTCGCGCGCGGCCATCCTCGATGCGGCCGAGCGGCTGTTCTTGGAGCGCGGATTCGCGGGCGCCTCGATGAGCGGGATCGCCAAGATCTCGGGGGTCACCAAGAGCCTGATTCACCACCACTTCGGCTCGAAGGACGCGCTGTGGCAAGAGATCAAGCGCCGCCGCTTCGCGAGCTACCACGAGCAGCAGATCGCCCTGTTTGCCAGTGACGGGCCCAGCGCCGCGCTGCTGCGCGAGTCGATGCGGATCTACTTCCACTTCCTGCGCGACAACCCGGACACGGTGCGGCTGATGTCGTGGGTGCAGCTCGAGGGCGATCGGGCGCTCACCGAGATGATCCAAGAGCTGCGTGATGCAGGGATTGCGTTCCTCACGGCGGCGCAGGCGGCAGGCGTGGTGCGCAGCGATGTACCCGCCCCGTTCATCCTCATGACCTTCGTGGGCCTGGTGCGCACCTGGTTCGACGACCCCACCCACCACGAGGCAGGCACGGCGGAAGCCGATGCCTACCTCGATTGTGCGTGGGGCCTGTTCTCGAGCGGCGTGCTCGCTTCGTAGCCTGGGCCCGGGCCTACAGCGAGAGGCTGAGCACGCTCCCCGCAGTGGCCATGAGGCCCAGCGGGATCAGCAGCACGAACACCAGCGCGATGGCCATGGCAACGAGGGCGATCCACACGAGGATCGAGCGGCCCCAGCCGATCTCGTAGGCGCTCTTGATGATGAACAGCCACACGATCGGCCACAGCATCAGCACGATGCCGCCGACCTTGGCGAGCAGACCCTGTCCGAGCGAGAGCACGGCGGCGGTGATGAAGGCGCGGCCGAGGCTGTTGGTGCGGGAGTCGACGTCGGTTGCGACACCGATGGCGACCTTGAGAAAGACGGCGTAACAGAACCAGAGGATGAGGGTGGCGAACATGGGCAGGGTCTCCGGGGTCGGCGCGAACCGGAGCGGGCCCCCGGCGATTCCCAGCATTCTCGCACGCCTCGGGCCCCGGTCAATTCGCGATCACCACGGGCGGCGGCGGATGCACCTCGCCGAGATCGAGCCAGGCGTCGTCTTCCATGGCCACGAACGGCCGATCTTCGAGGTGCACCCCGCCCTCGCCGTCGTGATGCAGCACCTGCACCTTGCCGAGCCCGAAGCCGGTGGGACCGCGATCGTAGGCGTGCACCGTCACGCGATAGGGATACGCGCTCGGCGTGCCACGCACGGTGAACCGCTCGGGGCCAAAGCCGTTGCTCACATCGACGAGCAGCTCACCGCCCGAGGGGAGCTGCGGCGACTCGCCGTGGGCCTGGGCCCCGTGGGCGTCTTGCACGTGCAGGTCCACGTCGCTCACGTCGGTCTCCCACGTGAGCACGAGCTGCAGCGAGGGCTCGGTCGCCAGCGGCACGCCGAGCGCGGCCAGCCGCTCGCGGATGCTGGTGGAGCGCATGGGTTGCTGTCTGAGCCACGCGGCCGCCACGATCCCGAGGTCTTGCCTCAGCACCTGCTGCACGCCCAAGAAGCGATCGGGGGGGTAGCGGCGCTCGAGCGCCTGCACCAGTACGCCGAACGCAGCCTCGTGGTCACCGCGCTGCAGCAGGGCAAACGCGAGGTTGCGCCGACCCGAGGGTTGGTCGGGGCGCTGCTCGACGGCCTGGCGATAGGCATCGATGGCAACCTCGAGCGCGCTGGGATCCTCGAGCGACTCGAGCAACCCCGCGGCGAACCGCTGCATGTCGGCACGCGAGGGGTAGAGGTCGAGGATCGAGCCATAGGCACGCGCGGCGCGGTGCAGATCTCCGCGGGCCGCCGCCGCATCACCGAGCGCCACCAGAGCCAGCACATCGATCGGGTCGCGCTCACGCCAGGCGAGCGCGCGTGCGAGCGCACGATCCCGCTCGCCGCTGGCAAGCAACGCGCGCACCACCCCAAGCTCGCCCACGTATGCTTGCGCCCCCTCGAGCTCGACCTCGGGCTCGACCTCGAACGGGTCGTCCTCCGCGCCCCTCCAGTAGCCCGACGGAGGCCCGTCGTTGCGGCGGAACAGCAGGGTCTGGGTGATCGTGGCGGTGCGCGGCGGTAGCACCCACGCCTGGATCGAGCGCTCGATGCAGCGCATGAGCTCGTCGTGGTAGAGGCCGCGCCGATCGAGCTTGCCCAGCGTGCGCACGTGACCACGGGCATCGGTGCGCAGCTGCACCACCAGTCGCCCGCGCAGCTTGGGGTCGTCGAGCAGCGCGCGGTGGTAGCAGCGCTCGAGTGGCTCGAGGTTGGAGCGCACCGCAGCCCGAGCGCTACGGCGTGGGAGATTGGAGCGCTCGACGCGGGTGCCCAGCAGCTGCACGCGCGCCGCCTGGGGCGTGCGGGGTATCGGGATGATGGCGCCCTCCGTTAGATAGACGCTCTCGTTCCCCGTCGAGCCCCCGAGCATGATCCCGGCGGAGTCGCGCGAGGCGGTGGGGGCCGACTCGACGACCGCGGTGAAATCGCGCGAGCTCGCGTTGCCGACGGGGATGTTGCGCATCTCCTCCATCGTGATGGTCCTCCCCACGCTCGTCTCGGTCACGATCGCGTCGGGCTCGGGCGTCGCGGGCTGGTCCTCCTCGCTCGGACCCCCGTCATCGTATCCGTCGACGTCTTCGGGCTCGGGCTTCTCGAGCGGAGGCGGAGGCGGAGGCGGAGGCGCCTTGACGCCCTGCGGGACCGGCAAGCTGCCCCGCTGCGCGAACGAGTCTGCGGACATCATGTCGCCGCCGCGCTTGCGCCTGCGGTGGGCACGACGCGAGTCCACGCGGATCGTCCGGCGGAACTCGGCCTTCGGGTCCAGCGACACATCGACCCGAGCGTGGGCTGCAGGGCCGAGCGTGATCATCTTGCTGACGTCGGCTTGGCCGCTCAGCACGTTCACGGTGTACATCCCCGGAGCGAGCCCAGCGAACTGGTAGCCACCGCGCGAGTTGGTCGCTCGCTCCAGTGTCTGCTCGAGACACGAGCACTGCAGCACGACCAGCGCTTGGTCGATGGGCTCGCGCGTCTCGCTGTGCCGCACCACGCCATCGATCACGCTGTTTCCGGCGGGCGCGGGCTCGGGCTCTGCTTCGGGCTCGGCCTCGGGCTCGGGCTCGGGCTCGATCGCGCGGTGGAGCACCTCGGCCCCGCTCGGCCCGATCACCAAGATGTCATCGAGCGCACGGCGATCGAGGCCGAAGCGTGCGTAGTCCTCGTCCCGCTCGAGCACGAGGAATGCGGTGAAGTCGTTGAAGATGCGGTGGCGGACCGAGAGCTCCACCACGTGTCGACGCAGGCGCTTGGACTCGAGCGCATCTTGGAGGGCGCCGAGGCGCTCGACGAGCCCCTCGATCTGGGCCCGTCGCCACCCGTGCTCGTGGAGCGGCGACTCGGTGGCGCGCAGCGGGATCTCGAGCTCGCGATGGATCGGGCCCGAGAGCTGCACCGTGAGCGGCTGGCTCTCGGGGAGCTCGGCGTAGATCACCACGTGATCCTCGGGCTGGAGCCCATCGAGTCGGGTTGGGCTCCACCAGCGGGCCCCGGGCACCGCGAGGCGGAGACCGTCGAGGGTGGGCTGCACGAGCCGGGCGGCGACGCGCTCGGGATCGAGGCTGGGGCTCAGCAGCACGCCCGAGCGCGGCAGGGGCCCGGCCACGAGGCGCTGCAAGCGAGGCTCGTCGCGCACCGCACCGAGCACGAGCGCATCGAGCCGCTCCACGCCGCTACGCCCGAGCGCATGAAGCTGGCGCCGCAGCGCGGCATCGGAGTGCTCGCCCGCCGAGACCAGGCCATCGCTCACGAGCAGCACGCGCTGGTGCTCACCGCTCTGAAGAGCCTCGAGCGCCAGGCCGAGGTTCGAAGCGCCCAGCGGGCGCCGGGCCCTCAGCGTCGCGATGTGGGCCTCGCCAAAGCCCAGCAGAGGACCGGTGTAGATCGGCACGACCTCTTGATCGAAGGCCAGCACCTGGACCTCGGCCGTGCCCGCATGACGAGCCAGCGCGCGCAGCACGTGGGCGAGGCGGATGAGGCTCGCCTCGAAGTCCAGCGCTCGCGAGGCGCTGGTGTCCACGAGCACCGTCAGCTTGCGGATCGGTGGGCCTGCATCGAGCTCGAGCCCCGCGAGCGGCTGCACTCGCGCCAGCACGCGCTCGCCGTGGCGCACGCCATCGTCGTGGGGCGCCGCGCGGGGCACCACGAAATCGTCGGTCGGCTCCCCGCGTGACACGAACGGCTTGGCCAGCGGGCGCGTGGCGCCAGCGGGGTCGGTCACCATCACCTCGACCTCGTAGCGCTCGAGCCACGGCAGACCGCGCAGACCCAGGCGCCACGGCTCGCTGGGATCGGCCAGCGCCTCGACGTAGGAGACGATGATGTGCTTGCGATCGTAGGGCTCGATGGGAAACACGCGCGCGCTGAAGCGGTTGCCGGTGTCCCGCTCGAGCAGCGCGGGATCGCGGTCCTCGTGCAGGAAGGTCTCGTAGGTCTCGCGCGCCTGCTGCTTCTCGACCACCTCGGCCTCTTGCCACTCGCCGTTCGCCTGGAGCGCGAAGCGGGTCACGCTGGCCCCGGGGGGCAGCAACAGCTCGAAGCGACCCTCGATGCGCTGGTCGCCGGGGTTGTCGAAGCTGAGCTCGAGCTCGGTGAGCACGAGCGGCTCGTCGAGCACGGCGCGGGCGTGCAGCGTCGCGAGCGCGAGACCCGTGCCGTCGGAGGCGGTGAGCGAGATCGGCGGTGGCGTGGCGGCCGGGGCCTTGGCCTTCGCCGCGGGCTCGAGCGGACGCGCGAGCGGAGTGAGCGGACCCCCGCGGTGGCAGGCGAGCACCAGCCACGCCGCGAGCCACACGAGCCAGTGGAGCGCGGAGGTAGAGGGTGCACGCATGGCAAGCGACGGACGAGGGCCCCAACGAGGGAATCGGGTGCGCACTTACAGAGGACCGGGCGCGGGCCTAGCCGCGCATCGCCTCGATGGGCGCCGTGCGAGCGGCCCGGATCGCGGGCAGCAAGCCGCCGAGGACCCCCATCATGCCGCCGAACACGAGCGCGGTCACCAGGATGTCTGGGGTTGGCTGGAACGTGAACACGATCTCGGAGAAGGTCTGGAAGTTCATCATCGAGAACTCGACCATGCCCAGCCCCAGGGCGGCCCCGATGCCCAGCAGGCCGCCCAAGAGCGACAAGAGCACCGATTCGAACAGGAACGAGACCAGGATCACCGTGCGCGAGAAGCCGAGCGCTCGCAGCACGCCGATCTCGCTGCGGCGGTTGGCCACGGTCCCGTACATCGTGATCATCGCGCCGATCATCGCGCCGATCGAGAAGAACACGGCGATGATGATGCCCATCGCGCTGATGAACACCGACGTGTTCTCGGAGGCCTTCTCGTAGAACTCGCGCTCGGGGATCGCGTCGAGCCCGAGGCGCTTGTCCTGCTCGACGGCGAGCGCGAACTCGTCGAACCCGCCGGGCGAGTCGAGCTGGACCCGCACGGCCGAGACCATGCCCTCGCGCCCGAACGCCTGACCCACGTAGTCCTTGTCGCCCCAGATCTCGGACTCGTACGACGAGCCCGCGGCCTCGAACACCCCGACGACCTTGGCCATGCGGTTCTTGCGCAGCTCGATCTCTCCGCCGAGCTGCACCGCGTTGAAGCGCCCCTCGATCTTGCGACCGACCATCACCTCGCCCGTGCCCGGTCGCGGCAGCGTGCCCTCGACCACCTTCAGCTCGGGGCGAAAGGCGATGCCGTCGCTGGTGACCCCGCGGACGACGAGGTTGGTCTTGCCCGAGCCGTTGACGAGGTCGACGAAGATCACCGCGACCACGTCACCGACCGCGAGCGGGCGGCCATCGGCGCCCTTCTTCACCCGCGGGGCCGAGGCGATCTGACCGACCTGGGCGTCGGCGATGGTGCTCGAGAGCTCGTTGTCGGAGCCCTTGCGCATGACGATGGCCGCATCGTCGTGCCCCGACAGCGAGAGGGTGCGGCGCAGCCCCTCGGTGAGCATGAGTGAGGCCGCGAGCACGAACACCACCAGGCCCACGCCGAGCGCGGTGGCTAGCGTCGTCGTGCGGCGCACGGCGAGATTGCGGAGGTTGTAGCTGATCGGGATCATGGCGAGCTATCCGATGCGCCGCAGGGCGTCGATGACGTCGAGCCGCGAGGCCCGGTAGGCAGGGATGACCGCGGCGAGCCCCGCGAGCAGCATCGCGAGCGCCAGCGAGGTGATCGCCACATGGGGTGGGATCTGGAAGTAGGGGAAGAACGACCCCATGTTGTCCTCGATCCAGCGCCCCATGCCATTGATGAACGGGTAGGCGAGCGCCAGCCCCACGAGGCCGCCGAGCAGGCCGACCGCGATCCCCTCCCCCATCACGAACAGCGCGATGTGCTTGGGGCGGAACCCGAGCGCGAGCAGCACGCCGTACTCGTTGGTTCGCTCGCGCACGCTCATCGCGATCGTGTTGCCCAAGATCAGCATCATGATCACCAGGATCACGCCCGAGACGACGTCGAGCGCGGTCAGGATCGCGCCGAACGAGCCCAGGAATTCCATGTTGAGCGCGCGCTCGCTCATCGTGCGGGTCTGGATGTCGCGCTCCTCGAAGCGTGCATCGATGGCCTGGGCCACCTCGGCGCCGCGCGCCGATCCTTCGATGAGCGTGGTCATCCAGCCGATCCGCTCGGCGCGGGCCGGCGCCTGCTCCTTCATCGACTCGTTGAGGTACTTCCAGTGGAAGAGGAACTGCGACTTGTCGACCGCGCGGCGCTTGGCGGTGTAGATCCCCTCGATGGTGAACTTCCAGTCGCCCGGGTAGATCGTGCCCACCAAGGTGACGTCATCGCCCACGCTCCACCCGAATTGCTTGGCGAGCGCCTCGCCGATGATGGCGCCCTGTCGGTCTTCCTTCCACGCCGCGAGCTGCTCGGCGGGAACCTCCATGTCT
Organism: Nannocystaceae bacterium; assembly: GCA_041600735.1. Taxonomy (GTDB): domain Bacteria; phylum Myxococcota_A; class Polyangia; order Nannocystales; family Nannocystaceae; genus Paraliomyxa. The sequence continues at coordinate 11,697 of JBFIJN010000036.1, read as the reverse complement.
TCGTAGACCTGGAAGAAGGTGTCCGTGTCGACCGCGATGGTCGCGAAGAACTCTTGCTCGCGCACCGGGTGCTTGGCCCCGAACCACGACTGGTAGGTCGCGGCCTTCACCCCCGGCACGCTGCCGCGCGTGCCGTCGAGCTCGTCGAAGTACGTGCGCGGCAGGTCCATGGTGAACGTGACCTTGTGCATCGTACCCAGGCGATCCTGGGCGGCGTGCTCGGCCCCGCCGGTCCAGGCGTCGAGGGTGGTGCGGATGAACACGAAGGCCAACAGCGCGATCGCGACCCCGAACACCGTGAGCACGGCGCGCAGCCGGTTGCGGCTCACGTTCTTGATCGAGAGACCTACGAGCGTCATAGGAGCCTCCCCTTGTCGAGCTTGCGCAGCACCGTCGCCCGCTCCGCCGCCGCCGGGTCGTGGGTGACCATGAGGATGGTCTTGCCGAACTCGCGATTGAGTCGCTCGAGCAGGGTGAGCACCTCGTCGGCGCTCTGGCGATCGAGCTCGCCGGTAGGCTCGTCGGCGACGATGATCTTGGGGTCGTGCACGATCGCGCGCGCGATGCCGACTCGCTGCTCCTGACCGCCGGAGAGCTGCTGCGGCCGGTGGTGCATGCGATCCTCGAGCCCGACCACGCGCAGCGCGGTTTGCGCACGTTGCTTGCGCTCGGAGGACGGCACCTTGGTGAGCAAGAGCGGCAGCTGCACGTTCTCGAGCGCGGTGAGCACGGGGATCAGGTTGAAGTGCTGGAACACGAACCCGATGGTCTGCGAGCGCCACTTGGCCAGCGCGGCATCGCTCATCTCGCCGATGTTGCGCCCGGCGACGTCGAGCCGGCCCTTGGACGGGCGGTCGAGCCCGGCGATGAGGTTGAGCAGCGTGGTCTTGCCCGAGCCCGACGGCCCCATCAGCGCCTCGAACGAGCCCTCGGCGATCTCGAGGTCGAGATCTTCGAGCACGTCGAGGCGCTCCTTGCCGCGCCAGAACGTACGACCGATCCCTTGGCAGCGAATGATCGCGGGCTTGATCGGCTTGACCTCCGGCTTGGTCTCGGCCTCGGCGTCGGGCTTGGCCTGCGGCTCGGGCTCGGGCTTGGGCTCGGCCTTGGCCTTGGCCTTGGCCTTCGTCTCGGCGTCGGCGTCGGGCTTGGAGTCGGTTTCGGCCTTCACGTCTTCGTCGCTCATTTGGATTCGTCCTTTCGCTTGACCTTCTGGCCATCCTCGAGCGTGCGCGGTGGCTCGCGCACCACGGTGGCTCCCGCTTGTGGCCCCGACAGCAGCTCGAACCCCGAGCCCACGGCCTCGCCGAGCTCCACGAGCTGCGTGCGTACCGTGTCGTCCTCGAGCACGAACACCACCTGCTTGCCCTCGCGCTCGGCGATGGCAGCCCCGGGCACGATGACCTTGGGCGGCAGGTCGGCGAGCGCGGGGTCGGGCTCGCCAGACAAGAAGCTCACGCGCGCCGCCATGTCGGGCAGCACCCGCTCCGAGTCGCCGTCGAAGCCGACCTTGACGGTGACGGTGGCCTTGGCGCGATTGACCTTGGGCGTGATCTGCCTGACGCGACCGCGATAGGTTCGCGTGGGGTAGGCGTCGAGCACGATCTGGCACGGGTCCTCGAGCTCTACCAGGTGCAGCCGCCCCTCGGGCACGTCGGTCTCGACCATCAAGGACTCGAAGTCGGCGAGCTCGACGAGCGCGGCGGCCTGCACCCCCACGAGCTCGCCTACCTGCGAGGGCTTGGCCACGACCGTGCCGTTCATCGGCGCCGTGATCGTGTAGTAGGAGATGCCGACCTCGATGGCGTCGACCTCGGCCTGGGCCGCCTTCACTGCCGCCTCGGCGGCTCCGACCTGCCTTTGCACCGCCACCGCACGGAACTCGAGATCCTCGGCCATGGCCGCCTGCCCCACCCCCGCTTGGGCCAGCTTGCGCTCCCGCTTGGCCTTCTGCTGCGCATCCGCGAGCTCGGCCTTGGCGGTCTGCACCTGGGCCTTGGCCATCAGCACCCGCGCCTTGGCGGTGTGGAGCATCGCGCGCTGGTCCGCGGCCTCGAGCTCGGCCAACACGTCGCCCGCGCTCACCACATCGCCCTCGCGCACGCGCATCTCCTTGATGCGCCCCGGCATCTTGGCGCCCACGTGAGAGACCCGCTGCGGAACGACGTAGCCGGTCGAGGTGAGCTTGGCCTCGGCCTCCGCGGGGGTGATGACCACGATCTGGGTGACGTCGACCTCGGGCCGCAGCACCTTGGCTTCGATCAGCGGCTTGCCGTAGACCCAGGCCGCCGCGCCCGCGGCCGCGAGCACCCCGACGACGACGATGCGACGCAACCAACCCGAGCTCGGCGGGTGCTCGTCACGCGCGATCCGTAGCGACGCGAGGTCGGACGAGAGCTGGTCGGTCATGGGGCACGCCGGGGGGGGGACGGCGCGGCGCAGAGTAGCGCGAACGATGGGGTCGCGGCCAAGCGCAACAGCGGCCCGAGGGACGCTGTTCTTCACGATCTCGGGGCCGCTACGACCGGTCGTCGCGCTTGCGACCGCCGACCGCCCCTCGATCGCGCCTCCGGCTCGACCCGCCACCGCGACTCCAGATCGAGAGCGCCCCCGCCAACACCAGGGCCATGCCCGCCCACAGCGGGGCCATGGGGATGGGCGCGTATCGTGGCGGCGCCTCGGCGTACACGAGCGACTCGGGGGAGGCCGGGGGCAAGCCGTAGCGCTCGCGCACCTCGGCCGAGAGCTGGGCGAAGGGCTCCTCGGCGCAGCGCACCCGCACGATCGGCCGCACCTCGGCGTGGTCCCAGAAGTACGCCTGCGTGTCGAGCGGACGCGGCGGCGGGAACGGGGCAACCACGCGCTCGAGCACGACCTCGGTCGGCGGCTCGCCTCCGTGCTCGAGCGCCCAGTGTCGACACAAGTAGCGCGCGTGCCATGGCGCGAGCCAAGCTCGATGCCCGCTCATCGCTTCGTCGATCTTGCGCCAGCGATCGTGGACCAAGTACGGGCGGCGTAGCCTCTCGGGGTGCTCGAGCTCGGTGCGTAGATCGTGGACGACCCCCTGCGAGTCCACGATCGTCGTGCGCACGGTCTGGTTGCGGCGCGGCCCGTTGGGCGCGAACATCGACCACAGCTGGCGCGTGAACGACAGCTCGATCCAAGGCTCCACCAGCGCGCGTGCATCGTTGCGCCAGGGCACGCTGGGCCAGCGTGGGGTCTGCCACACGACCAACGCGACCAGGTGGTGCGCGAGCACGCCCCCGGCCGCGAGGCGACCCGCAGGACCGTACGCCCAAGCGCGGGTCCGGCGGGGCTCGGCGGAGGCGCTCGCCCGCCGAGCCGCGCGCCAGCCCGCGCCCACCACGACGAGGCCGGTCAAGAACCAAGCGCCGTGCCACCACGCCATCGCTTGCGTGGCCGGCAAGAGCGCGAGCACTCCCCCTCCGAGCACGACCATCCCCCCGACCCACCACGCCCAGCCGGGCAGGGCCGCGGGGTCGTGCTCGAAGTCGTGGACCGGTGGCTCCTCGGGTGGCGGCACGGTGCGTCGCAGGTGCTCCGGGATGGGAAGGCGAAGGCGCGCGAGCGCTCGCGTGAGCCGCTGCACCCACCGCACGCACATGGGCCCGATCCCGCACAGCACATAGGCCGCCATCGTCGCGCTCACGAAGGCCCCCAGCTCGAACAACACCAGGCTCACCGCGTGAAAGACCACGCCGAAGCCGAGCCACAGCTGCGGGGCCAGCAGCCAGCGCAGCCGCCCCAGCCCCCGCAGCCGCGGACCGAGCACCACCACGGCGCTGATCGTGAGGGCGGCGAGCCCCGAGCTCCATGCCCGCACCCCGGCGACCGGGCTCACGGGGTCCTCGCCCAGCGCGCCGGGGACGATCGCCCAGGTCGCGAACGCGCTGGCCAGGACCAACCAGCAGATCCGCGAGGTCACCCGCGCGGCGCCCTGAAGCGGCTGCGCGCCGCAGCGAGCGGCCGCGCGCAGCCACAGGCCCACGAGCATCAGCGGGAACAGCCGCTCCCACCACATGACGCCCCACGTCGCCAAGCGAAACGGCCAGGGCCCCAGCGCGACCGCGAGCCCGTGCCAGTCCAGGCGGGCGTAGCGATCCAAGTGGACCGCAAGGCCCAGGGTGTCACCCGAGGTCCAGGTGGGGCCCGACTTGGTCCATCCATTCACCGCATAGATCAGCCCAAGCTGAGCCAGCAGCAGCGCCTGCGGCCACACCGGCACCCGCGGGTAGAGTGGTCCGCCCCGCCGCCAGGCATCCACGCTGTACGCGGCCCCGCTGCGCGCGAACATCAGCACGAACAAGAAGCTGGTGAAGGTCTGCTCACCACCCCAGTGGGCGTCGCCCCGCCGCAGGAGGCTGGCCAGCAAGAACCACGCGAGCACGGCACACGTCCGCGTATAGCAGCCGATCACGAGCCCAACGCTGACCACGACCAGCCCGGCGACATGGGCATGGACGAACGCGGGATCGTCGCGAAAGTGCAGCAGCGACCAGCGGCCGCCCGCCACGTAGCGCACCAGGTCGTCCCCGTAGCGCGCCGGGCCCCCATACACCTGCGGCACCGCGGCGCTCGGCAGCAGCCCCTCGTCGGAGAACAAGTAGGTCGAGAGCGGCGCGGTCTCCAGCACCAGGCCCAGCAGGCTCAGCCCGAGGGCGATGCGAAACAGGGCCAGGGGGCGCGGGTCGACGGTCCCCAGCAGCACCCGCCGGACCACCTCGCGGTGCGTGCACACCAGGCCGATCACGGCAGCAGCCGCGACCGCGGTCGCACCAGCGAGAACCGCCACCATCCGGCGATGCTACCCGAGCCGCCGCAGAATCGCCGCTTGCGTGCTCGACGCCATGGCTCCGGGCAGCCTGACGTCGTATGGTTCGTGTCTCATGTCTGCTTATCGAGACTGTCTTACTTGTGCCTGCCTAGTCCGCGCTCAGGATTCCAAGTGCCCGTTCTGCGGCACGCGCCTGCGCAAGACCGTCGCGTCCTCGCTCACGCTGAGCCTCGTGCTCATGGTGGGCCTCGGGGTGGTGACGATCGCGTGTGGTCATGACGATGGCGACACCGTTGCCGACACCGCCACCGCAACGGTCACGATGACCGACAGCGACGCCACCGTCAGCGACTCATGGGACGCCGATGCGGTGACCTACGCCGGGCCCGACGAGAACGACTCGACGGGACAGGACTGGCCCGGGACCACGACCAGCGACGGCACCTCCTCGAGCGGCTCGAGCGGCAGCGGCTCGAGCGATGGCTCCTCGACCACCGGTGGCGCCTCGAGCTCTGCCACCGAAACCGGCTGCTCGCCGATCACCGACGATGCGTCCGCGATCGGCACCGACTGCGTGGTCGACGACCAGTGTCCCGATGGCTATACATGTCAGCCGTTCGAGGGCTTCGTGTTGCAGATGCAGTGTCAGATCCTGTGCGAGGAGACCTGCGAGTGCCCGATGGGGCTCACCTGCAACGAGACGGCCGACAAGAGCGGCGCGACTTGGTCCCAGTGCGGCTAGGCCGCGTGGGTCCCAGTGCGGCTAGGCCGCGTGGGTCCCAATGCGGCGAGGCCGCGTGGGTCCCAGTGCGGCTAGGCCGTGGGTTCGAGATCGACCGGATGGCCCGGCCCGTGCGGCTCGACCATCCGTGAGACCCGGGGCTCCTCCACCGCGACCGGCCCGTGCGCGGCGCGGAGCGCTGGGTCCTTGTGCTCACGGATCACGCGAAACAAGCCGTTGTCGAACCCGCCCCCGCTGGCCCCGCGCACCTGCTCGATGCGCTCGCGCAGCCCCTCGCGATCCATCATCATCGCGCGGTGGTGGCAGAACGGATTGTTGCCGGGGCGCCCCAGTAGCGGCTCGGCCGCGGCAGTGCACCCGGCCATGCACGTCTCGGCGTAGTAGCAGTCGCGGCAGTAGCCCCACAGGTCATCGACCGTACGCTCGCGGATGTAGCCCAGCTGGTAACTTTCTTCCCAGATCTTCTTGATGCCGTGCACGCGCCACTGGCCGCCCACGTTGCTCGGGCCACCCAAGCTGGGGCAGTTCTTGACGCCGCCGTCGCTCTCGATGCCCAGTACCGACACCCCCGCCACACAGCCGCGCCAGTGCTTGTTTTGCGCGGCCCGCATGCGGCGCTCGAGCGGTCCAAAGTAGCCGAGGTTGTTGCCGGGCCACAGGCGAACCTTGTGGACCGCGCAGCGCTCGACCACGGCGTCGAGGGTCTCGAACAGCTCGAGGTACATGTGGGGCTGGAGGATGATCTCGGGATGATCGGCCGCGTTGCCGTGGGGCACGGTGATCTGCAGCTGCCACGAGTGAATGCCCTCGCCCGCGAGTAGCTCGAGCAGCGGGAGCAGCTCGTTGCGGGTGAGCGCGTTGATCTGCGAGTTGCAGGCCACGCGACCGCCCGCGTCGCGAATGTTGCGAAGGCCCGCAAACGCGCGATTCCAGCTCCCAGGCACGCCGCGCAGGTGATCGTGGGTGGCCTGCAGGCCATCGATCGAGAACGTGACGCTACCGATGCCAGCCTCGATCATCGCCTCGGCCCGCGCCTTGGTGAGGTTGAGGCCGCCCGTGGTCATCGTGCAGCTCATCCCTGCCTCGCGGATCGCCCGGATGATGAGGATGAAGTCGTTGCGCAGGTAGGCCTCGCCGCCGATCAGCACCACCTCGCCGGCCCCGAGCTCCTTCAGCTCGCGAACCACCTGTAGACACTCTTCGGTGGTGAGCTCATCGGGCCGCCGCTGTCCGGCACGGGGGCCACAGTGGGCGCACTTCTGGTCGCAGGCCAGCGTCAGCTCCCACACCGCCCAGCGCGGCGCCTTGGCCTTGGTGCGGCTCGTGTGCGAGGTCCAGCGGCTATCGGGGCTGGGCAGGGCATCGACGAGGGGCAAGCGACGACGGACATCAGCCAAGGACATCCGGCCAATCTAGCACGCAAGCGGGGCCGAGGCTCTCGCGCGCTAAGTACCTGGCACCGGACCGGGCACGGTGATGTCGGCGGCGTAGAGTCGCGGCTCGTCGATGCGTGCGGCGATCGCATCTGCGGTGGTGTCGCGCAGTCGCACGATGTCCGCGATCTCGCGGCCCTCGCCCACGATCGGCGCGAGCACCTCGACCTCGATGGGCACGCGTCGCGGCAGCCAGGTGCCGTCGCGCAGGGCCTTGCGCGAGCCTCGGATGGCCACGGGGACCACGGGCACGCCCGTCTCGCACGCGAGCCGGAACGACCCGAGCTTGAACGGCCGCATGCCGACGTCGGGGGAGAACGTGCCCTCGGGGAACAGCACCACCCGCGCGCCCTCGCGCAGCAGCTCGACGACGGCATCGAGGTCGGCGAGCGAGCGCGCGGCGGAGTGGCGATCGATGAACACGTGCCCCAGGCGCGCGAGCACCGAGCCGAACAAGGGATGGCTGCGCAGCTCGCCCTTGATCACGAAGCGAATGTGGGTCGGCAGGGTCGCCGCGCAGATCAGGAAGTCGAGGTAGCCGGCGTGGTTGGCGACCAAGATCGCGGGTCCCTCGGGGATCTGCTCGAGCCCGCTCGCGCGCGGGCGCAGACCGGCGAGGCCCATCGCGACGCCGGCCTCGAACACCGCCAGTCGCCGCGCCGCCGCCCCGCGGGGCCACAGCCGACCGAGCACCAGCGCCACGGAGCACACCGTGACGATCGTGGTGATCGCATAGGCCCCGTAGATCGCCTGTCCGACCCGTCGCGCGAGCTGCCCCGCGCGCGTCGGCAGGCCGCGCAGGTACAGCCCCGCCGCCTGGCGGGCGACCGAGCCGTGCCCCTTGTCGAGCGCGTCGTCGAGGTAGAGGCGTCGGCTCTCTCGACGCATGATCTTCCCGCTCGACGTCTTGGGCACGATCCCCGGGGCGACCAAGACCACGCGATCGGGCGGCACGCCCAAGCGCTCGGTCACGGCCTCGATCACCTGCCCCACCAGCAGCTCGCGGGCCATGGCCTCGCGCTCGCGCGTCTCCGCGATCACCACGATCTGCTCGGTCCCCGCGGCCGCGTCGCTCACCGCAAACGCGGCCACGCAGCCCTGGCGGATGCCCACGACCGTGGCCGCCGCTTCCTCGATCTCGTGCGGGTAGTAGTTGCGCCCGCCCTTGATGATGAGGTCCTTCACGCGCCCCACGATGAACAGCTCGCCCTCGCCGAGGTAGCCGAGATCGCCGGTGTCGACCCACCCGCCCTCGCACTGCACGGCCGCCGTGGCCTCGGGGCGGCGAAAGTAGCCCTTGAACGACGAGGGGCCGCGGAAGCGAACGGTGCCCTGCTGCCGGTCCGGCACGGGAGCACCGTGCTCGTCCACCACCTGCACCTCGTGCCCCGGCACGGCACGGCCCACGCAGACGAACTCGAGGAAGTCCTCCTCGCGCTCGGTGGGCACGGCCCGCCCCTCGGCCTCGAACACCGCGCGCTCGATGCGATCGATGCGGGGCGCTCGCGAGACCGGCGGGAACGCGACCGCGACCATGTTCTCGGCCAGCCCGTAGGCGCAGAACAGCGCCTCGCGTCGCATGCCGACGGGCTCGAAGCGCGCGATGAAGCGATCGAGGGTCGCGGGGAGGATCGGCTCGGCGCCGTTGAGGATCGCGCGCACCTGGCTGAGGTCGAGGCCGGCGAGGCCCTCGTCGTCGATCCGCTTCACGCACAGGTCGAACGCGAAATTGGGCGCGACCGAGGTCGTCGCGCGGTAGTCCGTGAGCGCGCGAAGCCAGCGCAGCGGTCGCGAGAGGAACGCGAGCGGCGACATCAAGACGGTGGGAATGCCGAAGTAGAACGGCATCAGCCAGCCGCCGATGAGGCCCATGTCGTGGTAGAGCGGGAGCCAGCTCACCAGCACGTCCTCGGCACACAGCTCGCAGCCGGCCGCGGCCGCGCGGATGTTGGCCATCACGTTGGCCTGGGTGAGCTCGACGCCCTTGGGGTCCCCCGTGCTCCCCGACGTGTACTGAATGAGCGCGGTGTGCTCGGCCCGAACCTCGACGTGGGTCGTGGCGAGGCCCGCCGCCGCCGCGCCGGGGCCGAGCAGCGCATCCACGGAGAGCACGTGCTCGATGGTCGACACCCGGTCGCGCGCGATGTCGGCCACCCGCGCCGCGCGATCGAAGGTGAGCAGCAGCTGCGTCTGTGCGTTGTCGAGGATCTTCGCGCAGCGAGCGATGTACTCGGTGATGCGATCGAGCCGGACCGGCGGATAGAGCGGTACCGGCACGCCCCCCGCCAGTAGCACCCCCATGAACGAGGCGAAGTAGCCGAGCCCGGTGGGCAGCATGATCGCGACGCTCCGACCCTGCTCGAGCCCGCGGGTGCGCAGCGCGTGGGCCACGGTCGTGGCCGCGTGGTGCAGCGCCCGGTAGGTGATGGGCGTGGCCGAGCCGTCGTCATCTTCGAGGATGATGTGCACCCGGTCGGGCTGGAGGCGCAGGTGGTGCTCGAGCACCTCGACCAGCGTGGCCGCATCCACGGGCGGCGCAGCCGGAGGCTCGCTCGGCAGCAGCGTCGCGCGGTCGACCACGCGCTCGGCCCTGGCTCCACCGAGGCCGTGGCGTACCCGCTGGGCATCGACCTGCGCGAGCAGCTGCCGCGGGCTGTCGACGGTGCCGAACGCCTCTTCGGACAGCTGCACCTCGAACGCCTCGGCCACGCGCGCCGCGAGCTCGACCCGCTCGAGGCTCCCGAGCCCGAGCTCGCGTTCGAACGACACATCGGGGCCCAACAACCCCAGACCACGACCATCGCTCACGTCGACCACGACGCTGCGAACCGCGTCGAGCACACGCGCCATGTCGCCTGCTGCGCCCCCCGAGGGCGCCGGGCTCGGTGGGTGGGTGTCCGGCATCGCGCGAAGACTACGCTGGCCCGCGCGCCTCCGCGAATCACGGGGCCGCGCGGCAGCTCGGCGGAGGTCCGCGGCCGCACTCGCACACGCACGCCGGCGCCTCATCGCCGTCGGGAACCGCCGTCTCGCCCATCCCGCGACAGTGGCAGTAGCAGCCGCCGTCCACGAACGCGCAGCCCGGCCGCGCGCTGCAAGCACCCTGCTGCGCGAGGGAGCTGCGCACGCCGTCGCTGCCGCTCCCCCAGAAGCTCGCCTGCGCGAAGCCTTGCTCGCACGGTCCTTCCGAGGGTCGACAGCGGTAGCGCTTGGATCGCTCGGCCTCCTGCTCGAGCGTGCACGTGGTCGACTGCATGCAGGCCGTGCGCGTGAGGGCCGCGCAGGGCGGCTCGGGAGCGGGGCTCGCCATCGACGGAGGCCCAGAGGCGGGGAACGGCGAGGGCGACGACACCGGGCTGGGGATGCCGGTGCGCGGCGCTGCATCGGAGCCGGCGGTGCAAGCACCGAGCACGAGCATCACCGCGAGGAAGACCCGCATGCCAGGACTCTACGATGGAAGCACGGCCTTGGCACATGCGAGACTCTCGCCAATGCCGATCGCCGCCGAGCTCGAGCGCTTGTTGATCGTCCCGCGCTGGAGCGGTCATGCCCAGAGCGACTACTATCCGTGGCTTCGCGAGCGCGTGAGGGCGCTGGGCTTCGCGGGGGAGCTCGACACGGTGGAGCTCGTGCCGCCGAGCGCCCCCGACGTCGCGGCGACCGTGGCGGCGGTGCGGGAGCGGCTCGGCGCTGCGACGGAGGCCGCACGCACGTTGGTGCTTGGTCACAGCGTGGGCGCGGCGGCGGTGCTGCGCGCGGTCGCGGAGCTGCCCGAGGGTACGAGCGTGGGCGCGATGGTGCTCGTCGCCGGCTGGTGGACCATCGACGAGCCGTGGCCGACCATCGTGCCGTGGATCGAGACCCCGTTCGCGTGGGAGCGAGCGCGAGCGAGCGCACGGCGGCGCGTGGTCCTGCTCTCCGACGACGATCCGTACACCGCCGACGCGGTGCTCGGTCGCAAGCGGTTCGAGGAGCGCATCGAGGCCGATGTGCGGATCCACGAGGGCGCCAAGCACTTCAACGCGGAGCAGGAGCCGGCGGTGCTCGAGGCCGTGCAGGCGCTCCTCGGCCTGGCCTGAGCGCCGGAGCTCCGCGCCCGGTGGCGCCGGCGGCCCCGGCCCGGCTCTCACTTGAGCGTGGAGCCGCGCACCTGCGGATCACCGCTGGCGAGCACGAAGATCCCCGGGAACCCCTCCGTCTCGAACTCCCCACTCGGGTTGTTGCAGAGCTCGGAGTCTTCGATCACCAGGCTGCCGGAGCGGTCGTTGCTCACGTAGAAGATCGCACCGCCGCCCTCGTTGGCGGTGTTCTCGAGCATCTGCGTGCCGCACAGTCGCAGCGTATAGGTGTTGCCGTCGTTGTAGATCGCACCGCCGCTGCCCCCTCCGGGCGTGCCGGGCTGCGCCGGGTTGGCGCCGCTCCCGATCGCTCGATTGTGGCTGAACAGGCTGTTGAGCACGGTGTACGAGACGCCGATACTGCTCAGGCCGCCGCCGTTGGAGCACGAGTTGGCCAGCTCGGGCGAGCCGCCGAAGGTGCTGCTCACCACGTACACGGGCTGCCCCTGGAACTGGCTGAGCGTGCGGATCGCGGCCCCGCCCACGTCGGGGCCGGTCTCCTCGCAGCGGTTGCGAAAGAACCGCGAGTTGATCACCTTGAATCGGCCACCGCGCACGAAGATCGCCCCTCCACCATCGGGGTCTTCACCCGCCGCGTTGCCGTCGATG
>JBFIJN010000035.1:0-32856 GCA_041600735.1 Nannocystaceae bacterium | reverse complement strand
GGGGTGATGCTGCTCAACGATGCTCGCACCCTGGTGGACGCGGTGGAGACGCAGGCGTGCCTCCAGGACGATGCGGCCAAGCTGCAGCGCAAGAAGGCCTCCCAGCTGCATGCGCAGGCCCGCGAGGCGTTTGCCGCCGCGGCCACGAGCTACCCCGAGGGCGCCTCTGGGCGCGGCAGGGCCAAGAATTCACTCTCCGTGGTCGCGCTGTTCTTCCAGGAGCACGAGGCCGCCATCGAGGAGTCGCGCGGGGCGTTGGACCAGCGCTTCTACGCCGATCGCTACTCCGCGCTCGCCAACCTCGGCTGGGCCTACTACAACCTCGGAGATCTGGTCAGCGCGACCAACGAGCTGCGCCAGGCCGTGCTCCTCAATCCCGATGCCTGCGTGGCCCGCTATCGGCTGGCGCAGGTGTACCTGGACACCGGGCAGCCCGAGCAGGCGGTGGAGCAAGCGCGCATGGTCGTGGAAGATCCCCGCTGCCCGATCCAGGACGCGCACCGGATCCTCGGCGTGGCCAGCCTGCGCATGGGGGACGACGTTGGGGCCCACGAGGCCTTCGGGAGCTGTGTGACCCTCGCCCCGCGCAGCTGCCTGGCGGCGGACTGCGGGCGCTTCCTGGGTGACGATCTCAGCGCGGGAGACGCGATCGCCCGCGGCGTGCCTTAGCGGCCGAGATCGCACGCGGGCCCCCGGGGCGTGGGCTCGCGGGTAACCGCGCCGCGCCCAACTCCTGGAAAACACGCCACAAGATCCGCGCCAGCCCCCCTCCAGCGGCCACGCGGCCCGTGCCCCTCGTGGGGGCGGGCTCGGTCTATCCCCTTGCTCCCCGGTGCGGCTTCACGCCACACTCGCCCGCGATGCAAGCCGAGCTGAGCCGTCTGCGCGTGATCGCGTCCGACGCTCCCCAACCGGTGGAGCAGGACGGCGATATCGACGAGGGGATGCCGACCCCTGGCAGCTACATTCGCGAGCAGCGACAGCGGCGGGGATTCAGCATCGAGCAGCTCGCGGCGGCGACGAAGATTCCCGCGTCGAGCCTGCGCCTGCTCGAGGGCGACGACTTCGGAGCGCTCCCCGGTCCCGTGTTCGTGAAGGGCTTCCTGCGCTGCTGCACGCGCGCGCTGGGGCTGCCTTCGGAGACGGTGATGGAGCTGCTCTACGAGCGGGAGCGGGCGGCGCTGCAGGCCCGGCGCCAGCAACAGCGCCCGCTGCTCTCGAGCGGTGAGTCCGAGGTCGTGCCCGCGCCCGCGCGCAAGCAGCCGCCCCGGGTCCGCGTGAAGGAGCGACCGGCCCCCGATGGCGGCGTGATGCGCCATGCGCTGATGGGTCTGCCCCGCGCCAATACCCTGCTGTGGCTCGTGGTGCTGGCCTTCATCGCGGTAGTGGTGATGGCGGCGTTCAACCTCGCGGGCGATCTCCCGCTCGGCCCCAACACCTAGCGCGAGCCCGGCCGCATGGCGGGCCCACGCACGCGCCGACCCGAGGGCATCCATCCGCTGCTGCGGTCGGGGGACCTGCGACGGCTGCGGCGTGCGCTGAACCGGCTCGACGAGGTGCAGCTCGCTCGCGAGCTCGACAACCTCGAGGTCTCCGAGCAGGAGCGGGTGCTGCAGCTCCTGCCGGTCGAGCGCCGCTCGGAGGTGCTCGAGGCCATGCGCTACGAGGCGGCGGCCGAGCTCGTGGCTCGCCTCGCGCCCGAAGAGGCGGCGCACCTGCTCGACGACCTCGACGCCGACGACGTCGTCGACATCCTCGGGCGCATCGACGAGGACCGGCTCCAGGAGATCCTCAAGCGGCTCGACAAGGACGACGCCTACGAGCTCGAGGAGCTGCTCGCCTACGACGAGAGCACCGCCGGCGGCCTGATGTCGCCGCAGTTCTTTCGCGTGGGCCCCGACGCGACGGTCGGTGACGCGCTCACGCTGATCCAGCAAGAAGAGGAGCCGCCCGAGAGCGCGTTCTACGTCTATGTGGTGGACATCGACGGGCGCCTCGTGGGGGAGTGCTCGCTGCGCACGCTGGTGGTGAGCCGTGCCAGCCAGAAGATCGCCGACGTGATGGATCGCGAGGTGGTCAAGGTGACCGCCGACACCGATCAAGAGGACGTGGCCGAGCTCGTCAGTCGCTACGACCTGGTGAGCGTGCCCGTGGTCGACGAGCACGACGTGATGGTGGGGGTGGTCGAGGTCGACGACATCGTCGACGTGATCCGCGAGGAGGCCACCGAGGACATCCTCAAGATGGCGGGCGCCGGCGAGGAGCTGGCCGAGGTGCGCACGTTTGCCGGCAGCTTTCGCGTGCGCTGGCGCTGGCTGCTGGCCGCGGCGGTGGGCGGGACCGCGGCGGCGCTCTCGCTCACCGGCTTCGACGGGGCGCTCGCGAGCGTCCCGGCGCTCGCGTTCTTCATGCCCGTGGTGGCCGGGATGGGCGGCAACGTGGGCATGCAGAGCTCCACCATCGTGGTGCGCGGGCTCGCCGTGGGCTTCGTGGAGACTCGCCGCGTACGCCGGCTGGTGGTGCGCGAGGTCTCGCTCGGAGCCAGCCTCGGGCTACTCTACGGGGGCCTCATCGGCGCCGCCTCGGTGTTCGTGGGCGAGGGCGTCGAGCCGTGGCGCCTGGCCACCGTCGTCACACTGGGCACGGCGGGCTCGATGACGATCGCCGCCGCGGTCGGCACGTGCACCCCGCTCGTGCTCGATCGGTTCGGCGTGGATCCGGCGGTCGCGACGGGGCCGTTCGTCACCACCTCGGTGGACGTCATGGGCCTCCTGTTCTACTTCTGGTTGGCGACGGTGCTGATCGGGGTCTGACCCGCGCGAGGGCGCTTGAGCGATCCAGAGCACACACCAGCGGTCATCCTGGCCACGCGGGGCCTGGGCGAGGCCGACCTGTTGGTCGTGCTGCTGACCCCGGGGCGCGGCAAGGTGCGCGCGGCGGCTCGGCACGCGCGCAAGAGCCAGCGTCGCTTTCCCGGCGGGCTCGTCGGCGGGGCGGTGGGCGAGGCCACGATTGCGCTGCGTGGGCCCAACCTGGCGCGGCTCGAGGCCTTCGTGCCCGTGCGCGACCACGGGGCGATGGGTCGCGATCTAGGACGGTTTGCCCAGGTGGCGTACCTGTGCGAGCTCACCGACGGGCTCTTGCACGAGTCGCAGGCGGACCCGGCGATGTTCTCGGCGCTGTGCGCTGGGATCGGTCGGACGATGGACGAGGGGGCCGACGCGGGCGGGCTGCGGCGCTACGAGCTGTGGCTGCTGCGCGCGCTGGGGTTGCTGCCCGCGCTCGACGTGTGCGCGGTGTGTGGTGAGCCGCTGGCGCCCGGGCCGATGGTGCTGTTCGACGAGGGGCACGGCGGCGCGCTGTGTCCGGCGCATGGGCGCGGGGCTCGAAGGATCTCGATCGACGTGATCGCGGCGGCGCGCGAGCTGCTGGAGGCGGACACGGAGGCCGAGGTCGAGGCGGCGCTGCGGGCCACCGCGAGGCGGCCGGCGAGCGATCGGCGGGCGCTGCGGGATCTCGTGGTGGGCTGGCTGCGCCCGCACCTGCGCCAGCCCCTGCGCGCGCGGGAGTTCTTCGCCAAGCTGGGGCCAGCGGCAGCCGAGGAGGCCTGAGCGCGTGATCGGGGTCACTGACGCTCGCTGCCCTGGCGGCGTCGAGGCGCTCGAGGATCGAGCAGTCCCGCGGCCGTAGGGGCCGACGGGCGCTTGTGATAGCTTCCCCGCCGATGCGCGCCCGGTACGGCTGCGCGGCGACCTTGGGGTCGCTGCTGATCATGGCGTTGGCCTGCGAGGCTCGCAATCTCGGCAAGCCCCCCCCGGGGGACCGCTTCTTCTTTCCGAGCGGCGTGATGCTCGATCCGCTGGCTCGCGTGGAGGCGCCGCCGCAGGAGTGCACGGGGCTGCCCCCGGCCGAGCTCGACCTGCCGGGGTCTCGCTATCTCTACGTGGCCAACGGCAACAACGACCGCAGCTTCAACGCGGGCACGCTGCAAGCGATCGATCTCGAGGCGTTCTGGCGCGCTTGGTACGATCCGCACCGCGACGACCCGGCGCAGGGGCCCTGCCTCGAGGCGCGTGAGCGGGCGGCGGCTGGCACGGGCACGCTCGAGGAGGCCTGTGAGGCCTGTGCGGCTCGCGATCCTCGGCGCGGCGGGGTCGATCCGTACTGCCGCGAGATCGAGACCGTCGACGGGACGCAGGAGCGCTGCGTGCTGCCGGTGGGCAGCGACCTGACCGAGATCGATGGCAAGCCCGCGGCGCGGCCGTGTCGGCGGCTACCGCTGGTGGCGCGGGTCGCCGAGTGCGACGAGCGGCCGTTCGTGGCCGACACCGTGCGCGTGGGCGACTTCGCCACCACGATGACCTACTCGCTCGAGAGCGGCGGCCTGCGCATCTGGCTGCCCGTGCGTGGCGATCCCAGCATCACTTATGTCGATGTGAGCCA
This sequence comes from Nannocystaceae bacterium, assembly GCA_041600735.1. Lineage (GTDB taxonomy): Bacteria > Myxococcota_A > Polyangia > Nannocystales > Nannocystaceae > Paraliomyxa. Next base: position 28,413 of record JBFIJN010000035.1, on the reverse strand, counting down.
CGAGGACGGCTCGCTCGCGCTCAGCTGCGATCAGGGCGGGGACCCGCTGGACTCGGAGCTGTGTGGCGACAGCCACCGGCTCGACGCGCTGCGCAATGATCCCGGGCTCGCGCCGCTGGATCGCGAGCCGTTCAACGCCGCGCTGTGGGAGCGCGAGCGGTCCGAGAACGATCCCGAGGCCCGCGGCCAGCGGCTGCTGTTCGTCGCCCATGCGGCCGGCAGCCAGCTCAGCATGGTCGATCTCGACGGCCTGCGCGGCGAAGCCGTGCCGGCGATCGTCGACCTCGCCAACGTGTACCAGACCTCGGGCACGGCGGTCGGCGGCTACGGGCTGGCCGTGCGCCCGTGCTTCGGCGCAGGGGAGGGGCCGCTCGGCGCGGCCGACCCGCTGGCCAACATTCCCACGCTGACCCACGGCTGCACGCGGCCGCTCGTGTACACGAGCTTTCGCTTTGCCGGGCAGCTCGCGAGCTTCACCGCCAGCGGGCTCGAGCTCGGCAGCGCGGTCGCCGAGCTGGTGCCGCCGGCGGAGCGCGTCGATTGCATGGTCTCGCTGCGGAATTCCTGTCGCCTCGAAGATGTCGTGGCCGAGGGCGACGAGGAGGCCACGACCCAGGTCGTGTGCGATGGCCTCGCGCCCGCCGACGCGGCCGATTGCTCGGGCGGTGGCTGTCGCCAGGTCTACGCGGGACCGTACTGCGCCTCGCCCGAGCAGCTCGACCAGCCGTGCGCGGTGCTGTGCGAGCCGCGAGTTCGGGCGGCGCGGCGGATCCTGCCCTCGCTGCTGCTCGACACCAGCGCGAGCGCGGCCCCGGTGCTGGGCGCGATGGCGTTCGCCGACCCCCGCGGCGACCAGCTGCTGGTGCTGCAGACCAACCCGGGCGCGCTGCTCTCGCTCGATACCTCGCTCGACTCCAGCGCCGAGCCGCTCGACATCCCTTCGGCGCCGCCGGTCGAGATCTGCGCCGAGCCCTCGAACATGAAGATCCACGTCGAGCGTGCCCCCGATGGCACGCCCGTCCAGCGCTACGCGATCATCAGCTGCTTTCGCGCCGCGCTGGTCTACATCGTCGATCTCGAGGCCTTGCGGGTGGTCGACGCGGTGGTGGTGGGCACCGGTCCCCACGACATCGCGATCGACGAGGACCGCGAGGTCGCCTACGTGATCAACAACCTCGAGTCTTCCATCAGCGTGGTCGACCTCTCCCGCCGTCGCGCGACCCGCTTCCAGGAGCTGGCCCGCCTCGGGCTCCAGGACCCGTTCACCCAATGAGCCGCTTCAACCGATCCGGAGGCCGCGTTTCGTTCATCCTGCTCGCGCCCCTGACGCTGGCCACGCTGGCCACGCTCGCGTGCGGCCAAGACCGGCGCGTGCTCGTGCCCAACCGCGTGCTCGACCGCCCGCTCGACGTGGTGCTCGCCTGCGTGCGCGACAGCGGCACTCAGGTCGAGGTGCTCTCGCTCAACCAATGCGCCGGCTCGAACCCCGGGCGCTGCGAGATCACCAACTCGCCCACGCCGCAGCTCATCGGCTTCGTGGCCAACTCCGAGCGCAACGAGCTGGCCATGTTCCGCCGCTGCGATCGCGAGGCCGCGCTCGTCGACATGGACCCCGAGGCGCCGGGCTATAGCTTGCTGCCCGCCGGGGTGCTGCCGTCCTCGCTCACGATCACCAGCGACTCGTGTCGGGCGATCTCGGCCAACGCGGGCAGCTGCGACTTCACGATGCTCGATGTCCCCGGGCTCGGGGCCTACGCGATCAATACGGTGCTCACGGGCTCTGCCGACGAGCCCGCGCCCGAGCCCCCCGATCTACCGCCGCCCAGCAGCCTGGTGTCCACATTGATCCCGCGGCGCAGCGACGGACGGCCGCTGGCCTCCTCGCCCGGCGAGATCGTGGCGGTGCCCTCGGCGCTGAGCCTCGCCGGGGACGCCTCCGATCCCGGGGCGGGGGGTGGCGACGACGGGGCGGACACGGGGGCCAGCGACGGGTTCGACCCCGGCGGCCTCGATACCGGCGGGGCCGGCGACGGCGGGGCCGCACCGATCCCCGAGGGCACGGTCTGCGAGGCCACCGCGCCCGCCAGCGTCTATGTCACGTTCCCTTCGTGCCAGCTCGTGGCCGAGGTCAGCCTCATCACGCAGAGCATCCTGCAGAGCCGCCAGTGGGTGACCAACGCCGCGGGCGAGATCGAGGTGATCGACGCGGGCACCGATCCGGTGTGCCCGGTCGATTGCCCCGCGCAGCTCGACGGTGACCTCCCCGACGAGCTCGAGCTCGTCGATCCGCGCGGCGTGTTCCCCAGCGCGCTGGCGCTGGTGGTGCCCTCGGCCGCCAACGTGGAGGTGGATCAGGCCGAGGAGGAAGTCAGCTACGCCGCGCTGTTCGTGGGCGGTCCTGGCTCCGATGCGATCTACGAGCTCGAGATCGACGAGAACGGGCGCTTTGCCCCGATCGCCGAGTCGCTGCCGCTCGAGGGCGCCCACGGGGTCCAGACGATCCGCGTGACGCCGCCCGCCCAGGTGTTTGGCGACGCGCACCAGTTCCTCTACGTGATCGCGGGCGACGGCTCGACCCGCGTGGTCGATCGCGACTTCGACCCCGGGTTCGTGGGCATCGAGTGCGACACCCAGATCGACCCCACGCTCGAGGCCCCCACGGCCTGCCACCCCATCGATCCGGGGCAGGCCGGCAATGCGATCGATCGGCGGCCGTTCGCGGTGGGCCCCGGCATTCGCTCCCCGCTCGGCGCCACGATCAACGACTGGGCCTTCCACAAGCTCACGGCGCAGCAGGCCGCCGACACCTGCGGCGGCGACTCGGGGCAGCCCTCCGACACCCTCCAGCGCACCCCATTTTGCGCCGCGGGCATGGTCGGGGTGGGGGTCACCAGCTTGGGCACGGTGGTCTACTCGAGCTTTGGGCAGTTCGCCGAGGACGAGTCGGTCTCGCTGGCGGTCGATCCGGTGGGGGTCATGCAGGTGCAGGTGCGGCCGCACTCGCTGTGGCCCGCCATCGATCCGTTCGCCATCAATCCGCTGGCCGAGGCGCTGCCGATGGTGGCCGACGAAGAGCCCGGGCGCTCGCTGCCCGGCGGCGGCGGCAATGCTCAGGTGCTCTCGCCCTCGCTGCGGCGCATCGACCTGGCGTATGCGGCCGAGTCGGGCTTCTCCGACGAGCAGATCGCGGTCTCGCTGGCGCTCGGCGGGATCGAGAACGTGGATCGGCTGGGCAGCCTCGACAACTCGGCGCTCTACGAGAACTTTGCCCCGCGCGTCGCGGTGCGCGACTTCCAGCAGTGGGCCTCGCAGACCTGGCGACTCGAGTGGGAGTCCACGATTCCCAACACCGACAGCACCACCGGCCTCTTGCAGTGCGATCGGCACGGCGGCGTCGATGCCGAGGGCAACGAGGTCCCGGGGGGCACCTGCCGCAACGTGGAGCCAGACGACGCCCGCCTGCTCGACGAGAGCGCCAACTTCTGCGAGGACGGGGTGCTGCCGGGCGACCGGCTCGTGGTGCTGGGCTGCGCCGACGACGACAGCTGCGGTCTGGGTCAGCGCTGCCTGCGTGATCCCACCGCGCCCATCACGGCCTCGGGGATCTGCGTGTCCGAGCTGGCCTACGACAACGAGCGCGAGGCGCTGCGGGCCGCGTGCGCGCCGTTCATTCGCGACGCGTGCGGCTCGGCCGAGCGTGCCTATCGCATCACACGGGCGACCGACGACGAGCTGTGGCTCCAGGCGCTCGAGCGACCCGTTCGCTCGGTGGTGCGCAGCGTGCTGGGCTCGCACTCGCCCCCCGATGCCCAGGTCGACCTCTACGAGTACACGGCCAAGCTCACCTGCGACTCGCCCGTGCGCCGCGTCGAGGCCCAGCGTTGCGGCGACGATGCCGACTGCTTCGCCGACCCCTACGACCCCGACAACCAGCGCGGCGGGCTCACCTGCGACAAGTCCGCGCTGCCGCTCGGCGACGACGATCCGGGGCAGGGCGTGTGCACCGGGCAGCAGCCCGACGGGGGCTGCGACATCGACGAGGACTGCCGCGAGCTCGGTGCCCAGTACCTGTGCGTCGACTCGCTGTGCCGTGCGCCCTGCGATCTGTGCCCGCCCGCGGTGCAGCCGAGCGGCCCCTGCCAGCTCGATCAAGACTGCGTCGATGCGGGCGCGGGCGAGGTGTGCATCGCTGGCGTGTGCCACGAGCGCTGCGAGGGCACCAACCCGAGCTGTCTGCTGAGCCCGCTCCCGGGGCCGCGCTGCTTCCCCGAGCTCGCGCGCTACTCCGTGCGCCTGCACAACTCGTTCTCGTTCACCGGCTCGAGCACCCCGTTCCTCAGCGATCGGGTGGTCGTGGATCCACAGACTGGCGAGTGCGTCGAGGACCAGGAGGTCTCGAGCCTGCTGACCAGCCGCATCCGCCTGGGGGCCGACGTGGCGGAGACGTTCGGCACCGGGCCCTGGCAGATTCGCGACTGTGCCAACCCCGACGAGGCCAGCCCCGACGATCCCAACCCGTGTCGCATCACGGTCGATCGCGCGACGGACCCCTCGAGCTTGTTCCACCGCTTCTCGTATCGCGAGCAGCCGGTGGCCGCGATCCGCTTCTCCAATCCCGTGATGTCGGTGACCATCGATCTGGTCAGCCTCGTCGGGATCACCAGCGAGCCGCGGGATTTCCCCGACCAGGTGTGGCCACAGCAGTTCGCCGAGTTCCTGCGAGCGCGAATCCCGTCCGGCTATCGCGAGGATTTCGCCTCGATCAACGGCTTCGTGCCCTTCAACGAGGGCGTGGTGGTCGGCAACATCCCGATGGTGTACCCGGTCCGCATCATCCGCGCGCCGGAGCCGAACGGCAATTTCATCGTGGACGCGGGCGGCCGCGGAGGCGGCGGGGGAGTCCGTGGGCAGGTGGTCCGCATCGATCACGGCCCGGGCCAGGTTCTCACCGATCCGCAGTTCCGGGTGCGCTAGCGCCTGTTGGCGCCCGGCGAGAATGCGGTATCGTGGAGCGTAGGTGCGCCAATACAAGCTCAGGCTGGGTGGAAGCACCATGGTGTTGCCCCAGGGGATCCTCGAGGTGGGGCGCAGCTCCGATTGCTGGCTCACGCTCGATGACGAGATCAGCTCGCGAGTCCACGCCCGCTTCCACGTCGACGAGGAGCAGTGCGAGCTCGAGGATCTAGACAGCCGTAACGGGACGTTCGTCAACGGCGACCGCATCGTGGGCAAGCGGCGGGTGTTCGATGGCGACCGCATCCGCATCGGCCGCGAGCTGATGACCATGCTCGCGTCCGAGGCCCTCGAGCCGGGCGATGCCTCGGTTCGCCTGCGCCAGACGCTCGCCCCCGGCGATCAGGCGGGCATGCCCGATCTCCTGGGGCAGCTCATCGACAAGGCCATCAAGGTCGGCAAGACGCGCGATGCCGAGCGCTACGCGTCGGCGCTGACCGTTCAGATCGGGGCGACCAAGCTGGGGGCGGATCACCCCTCGACCCGCGCGGCGCTCGAGTGCCTCGTGCGCGTGGCGGAGCACGCCGGCAACGGGGCGTGGCTCGACAAGCTGTTCCAGCTCCATGCCGACAAGCGCTGGGTGCTCGAGACCGGCGTGCTCGACAAGATCCGCGACGCGCTGGACCGGATTCCGCGGATCCCCGGGCAGGGCCTGCGGGCCTACGAGGCACGATTGCGCGACCTGGCCCGCGAGGGGGTCGAGCTGCCGCCCCGCCTGGTCGAGGGGGTCGGCGAGCTCGTCGATGGCTACGGCGCCGGCTGAGCCCGGTCGCCGCGTGACTCGCCCGCCCGGCCCCCCCCGCTGACCCGGTGACCCGGTGACGGGGCGACGCGGCTACTTGCCGTATTCCTTCACCGAGATCGAGGTGCGGTTGTTCTTGGCGCGACCCGCCGCGGTGAGGTTCACGGCCACCGGCTGGCTGTCGCCGTGGCCCTTGGCGACGATGCGGCTCGAGGACACGCCCTTGCTCACCAGGTAGTCCTTCACCGCGTCGGCGCGATCTTGCGAGCGCCGGCTCGGGTTGCCCTGGTTGTCGGTGTGCACGTTGATCTGGATCAGCTTGAACTCTGGACGCGCGTTGAGGAATTGCGCGAGCTGGTCGAGCGCCTCGTGGCTCTTGCTGCTCACCGAGTCGCCCGAGTAGCGGATCCCACCCTTGACGCGAATGCCCTTCTTGCTGCCGCTGACCTTGGGCGTCTCGGGCGGCTTGTCGAGCTCGAGCGTCTCGGTGAGCTGCAGCTCGCCGCCGGCCGGCACGGTGAAGCTGACGCTCTTGGTCTTGTAGCCCGGCGCCGTGATCGTGCCCGAGTACCCACCTGCGGGCAGCTGTAGCGCGATGAGGCCGCCCGGCGTGGAATCGAACGACTGGTCCACGCCCTGGCCGCTCACCCGCATCGAGAACGAGACCGCGCCACCCGACGCGTCGGTGACCGCACCCTGCAGGATGCCCTGCGGGGGGGCGGGGAGCGTCTCGAGCTGGATCGTGAGGCTCGTGTCCTGGCCGTCGGCGATCTCGGCGGTCGACTCGGCCACCACCTGACCCTCGATCGTGACCTGGACCGGCACCTGACCCGCGGGGAAGCGGAAGCTGGTGAACGCGCCGCTGCCATCGGTGAGCAGCACGGTGCTGGTGAGGCCGGGGAACGACACGCGCGCCTCGGGGATCGGCGTGCCCGAAGGATCGACCACCTGGCCCACGATGCGGCCCTCGATGCGGACGGGGTCCGGCGCGGGGGGCGGGGCGGTCGCGACCTCGACCTCCTTCACGATCGGCATCGGATCGAACGACCAGCCGAGGCCCAGCATCACCTGCCACGGCGGCACGGGCGGCCCGAACTCGAAGTTGGGCGAGACCATCCCGATGTCGGCCGAGGCGTCGAGGTGCAGGCCCGCGATCACGTTGGCGCGCAGGCCCAGCGTGAGCCACTGGCTCGAGCGGGGCAGCGGCGAGGGCACGGCGTCGTCGCGACCGAAGGCCTCGCTCTCGTTCTGCGTGGACACGTCCCACGACCACTCGAGGATCGGGTCGATGCCGAACTGGCGCTCCTTGCCCAGCCGCACGGGGAAGTCCACCGCGTAGCGCATGCGCACGCGGCTGTGGTTGGCGCCGAGCGAGAAGCGGGTGACCTCGCGGCTCACGTCGTCGGAGATGCGTCCGAACGGCGCGATCTTGAGCGAGCTGTCGTAGATCCACCCGATGTTGGTGGTGAAGCGAAACGGGAATTGCTTCTGGGTGAGGTAGCGGATGTCGACCGCAAACAGGCCGTCGAACCACACGTTGGCGCCCGAGGTCAGCAGCCGCTCGCTGCCGGAGAGCAGGCCGACCCCGACCTGGCCGCCGAGCCCGATGCCCTGCTTCTTGAGCCGGTAGGCGCCCTTGATGCCGAAGTCGACGTCGCCGAGCGCGAACACGGCCTCGGCATCTTGGCGCCCGCGTTGCTCGCGGGCGTTGCGGTTGGCCTGGCTGTTCACCGAGAGGAACACCTCGCCCCATTCGAACGGCGAGAACGCGAGCGCCACGCCACCGCGCACCCGCGAGTGCTGATCGGGGCCCGTCATGTCGCTCTCGTAGATGAAGGCTTCGCGGCGGAAGAAGTCGGTGTGCAGCTTGAAGCGGAACGTGTACTTGCCGCCCACGTCGGGCAGCGCCGTGGTGAACAGACCCGCGGCGCCGCGGTTGGTGTTCATCATCGGCTCGCGGCGGCCGCGGACCATGCCCGGGTCGCTCGTGTCCGCGGCGGCTGCGTCGTCCTTGCCCTTGTCCTTGCCGCGCTTCTTCTTGTTGCGCTTGCCGTCACCCTCCGCATTGGCGTCGCTCGACAGGCCCGCATCACCGACCTCGGCGCTCAGATCGACGCTGCCCGAGAGCGAGGCATCCGCGGCGGCGGGCGCCGGCTCGGCGGGTGCCGCTTCGGCGGGGGCCGCTTCGGCGGGGGCTGCTTCGGCTGGCGGCGCGCTGGTGGGTTCGCCTTCGGGCAACGCCGGCGGCCCGGCCCACGCTAGCGGGGCGACGAGGAGGGCAAGGCTCGAGGCGACGAGCGGGGGGATGAAACCCATGCGGGAAGCGTCCAACGAAGCGGCGCCAACTGTCAAACCTCACACCCTCGAACGAGCCCCTCGCGGCGTGTTCGTGCGGGTGTGAGTCGACGATCTTCGATCGACGAGGTGCTGCCCATTCGCTCAGCCCACGCACGACACCGCGCTCGGTTGACGGTGGACCGCATCACGGAGCTTTCGCCACGCGAGTGGATGCCGCAAGATCGCCCAGCCCGTGTCCCTTCGTCAACGTGTGTCCACCGCAGGGCTCGGGCCCCTGCTCGCGAGGGTTGGGGCTTGGGTCTGGGTCTGCTGTTGGTTGTCGGTGTGGCCATGGGCCGAGGCGGCCGCGGCAGGCCCTGGAGAGCGGGTCGAAGAGGCGCGGGTCGCCGAGGCGCGGGTATGGCTCACGATCTATCGCGGCGGCGAGGCGCGACCCGAGGGCCTGCGGGTCGATCGCAACGGAGCGTGGGTCGAGGGCGTGGTCGAGTATGCGCTCGAGCGGCCGGCGGAGGCCGGCCAGCGGCTGGTGCTGCTCAATTTCGCCGAGGCGATCCCCGCAGATCCGGTGGAGCTCGATGAGGTCCAGATCTCGACGTACCTCGACGGCGCGTTCGATCCCGCGGCGCTGGTGCTGACCGGGCTGTGGGGGGTGCAGAGCAGCGAGCGCGTGGGCGCGCGCCGCGATCTGGTGCTCACGCTCGAGCCGGGCACGCGCGTGGTCACGCTGCGCTACACCGTCGACGTCCCGCATCGCTACTGGCCGTTCGGCTGCGTGCGTCGTCGCTGTAGCCTGAGCGGAGCCCTCGCGCCGCTGCCCAGCGAGCCCGCCCACGGCGGTCGCTGGCTGCCGGCTGGACGCGTGGTCACTCCCGTGCGCTGGCGGGTGGAGGAGGCTCGCTTCGCCACCCCGGGGGCGCTGCGCCCGGGCGCCGGGCTGCGCGAGGTCGCGGCCGCGCAGCACGGGGACGACTCGCCGCTGCGGCGCGCGCCCGACGAGGTGGTGGTCGTCGGCGACGACACGGAGCCGCGACAGTACCCCTCGATATTCTTTGGGCCGCGCTGGCATCGCACGACCACGATCCACCACGGCGTGACGATCGAGGTGCTGCACATGCGCCCGCGCCCGCTCGGTCGCGTGCCGCGGGAGGCGGTGGTGCAGCTGCATCGCGACGTGCCGGGCCAGGTGCGCCAGATCGGGGTCGAGGCGGTCGCGCTGCTCGAGGCGCTGGGGCAGCCGCTCGCGCCCGATTCCACGATCCGCGTGGTGCAGGGCCCGCTGCGCACCAACGTGGCCGAGGCCCACCCCGACGTCGTGACGCTGAGCGATCAGGCGCTCGAGATCCTGCCCGCCGAGCGCTTTCAGAAATTCCACCAGACCGCGGTCGCTCGCGCGGTGTTCGACATGCTGATGGAGCGGCGCTTTCGCGGGCTCCACGATGCCTCGGTCGATCTGTGGCTGCCCGGGATGCTGAGCCTGTCGATCACCCAGCTGTGGCAGGCCACGCGCGAGCAGACCGACGAGTTCGCGGCCGACATCCTGCGCAACTTCACGTTCATGCCCGCGGTGGATCGGTTCCTCTACACGCAGCAGGCCAGCTTCTCGCAGTCGTACTTTCGCGGCGTGGAGGATCGGCTGCTGCTGCGCGCGCACCCGCTGTGGTTCGCGCACGAGCTGCCGACCGGTCGCCGACTGCACGAGAAGCTGCTCGACACGGCCGGTGAGGAGGTGCTCGGGGCGTTCTACGCGGCGATGGCCGAGGACCCCAGCGCCGACCCCGAGCGCACGGCCGAGCGCGCCTACGGCTACGTGATGGACTGGTTCTTCGACCAGTGGCTCGGGCCCTATCCGAGCGTCGACTACCTGGTCCATCGGGTTCGCAGCGAGCGCGAGGGCGAGGGCTGGCGCCACGAGGTCACGATCGAGCGCACTGGGACCCGCCCGGTGATCGAGCCGGTGCAGGTGCTCGTCACCGAGCGCGGCGGGCGGGCGCATCACTTGGTGTGGAACGGAGAGCTGGGGGCGCCCAACGCCAGCCTCGACACCGAGCCCGCGCAGGGCCAGCACACGTTCACGCTGGTCACCGAGCGGCGCATTCGCAACGTGCGGGTCGACCCGCGCTCGCGGCTCGAGCAGGAGCCCCAGCCGCCGCACGCCAACGTCGACCCGCGCTTCAACGACCGGCGCCCCGCCGCGTTCCGGTTCCTCTACACGGGAGTGGGGGTGAGCTTTGCCGCCTCGGAGTTCTTCAACGCCACGACCCCGGCCGCCCGCTTCAATGCGCTCGCCGGCTTTGCTTCGTTCGAGGCCAGCCTGCGCCGCGACCTGCGGCGTACCGGCCACCTGCGCGTCTCGAGAGATCGCGAGACCAACCTGGGCCTCGGGGCCAGCGTCAACTTCTGGTTCGGCGACAAGGTCAACAACCAGCGCCGGCGCTCGCGGGTGCGGGTGAGCAGCCTGGGCTCGTGGCTCAACGAGAGCTCGCTCGACCCGCGCGGTGGGGTGCGGCTGGTCAACGTGGTCTCGCTGATCGACGACACGCGTCGCTTCGGCTGGTGGCCCGAGCGCGGGCACTGGCTCTCGGCCACCGTGTCCGCGCGCGATACCTTGCGCGTGGAGGGCCTGACCGGCGACGTGCACGACATGGTGTTGGGGGGCTCGTGGGTGCAGCTGTGGCGGCTGGCGCATGATCACGTGCTCGCCACCTCGCTCGCGGGCGAGCTGGTGATCCCGATCGCCGGCCGCAGCGAGTTTCGCAACCTCGCGCGGGCCGGCGGAATCGGCGGGCTCTCGGGGTACCTGGCCGACGAGATCTTCGGTCTCGGCATGGTGCTCGCGCAGGCCGAGTACCGGCACGTGTACATCAACGATCTCCACACCAACCTGCTGCACCTCGGGTTCCTGCGCAGCCTGGGGGGCACGCTGTTCACCGGCGTCGCGTCGGTCTCGTCGTGCGAGAGCCTGCGCGGGTGGTTCGGCGGCGACAGCTGGTACGGCCACGTGGGCTACTCGGCCGACGCGCGGCTGTCGATCTTCGGGGTCACGCCGCAGCTGTTTCGCGTGGACGTGTCGGTGCCGATGGTGCGCCGCGACACGATGTGCCTGGGCGAGGAGCTGCCCGATCGTCTCGGGGAGCGGCAGGGGCTCTCGGCCGACGAGGTGCGCCGCGTGCTGCCGCGCTTCAACATCAACGTCACCTTCGAGCAGAGCTTCTGAGGTGATGGCGGGCGCATCGGGGAGCGAGGGTCGAGCAGGGCGCGGCACGGTGGGGCTCGCACTGCTCGCGCTCGCGCTGATCGTTGGACTGTCGGCGTGGCTGCGCTGGCCTGGGTTCACCGAGGGTGGCTTCGCCTCGCACGACGTGGCCGGGATGCTCTACGAGGCCATGCTGCTGCGCGACGGCGCGCTGCCGTACGTCGACAGCATCGAGATCAAGGCGCCCGGGACGTTCTACCTCGCGGCCGTGCTCGCGGGCTCGGGCACCGACATCGCTGCGTTCCAGATCTGGGCCAACCTGTGGGCCCTGACCACGCTCGGCGTGGTCGCTGCGATCGCATGGCGGTTGTGGGGGCCGGCCGCGGCGGTGGTGGCCGCGGGGCTCTATGGGCTCCACGACGCGAGCCTCGACAGCATGGACGCCAACTACGTCACCTGGGCGCAGCTGCCGTTGGTGGCGGGCGTGGGCGCGGCGCTGACCCTGCCGGGCACGGGCACGCGCCGCCGGGTGCTCGGGTGGTGGGTGGCGGCCGGGGTGCTGTGCGGGTTTGCGGCGCTGCTCAAGCAGCCCGCAGGCGTGGGCGCGGTGGTCGTGCTGGTGCTCGCGTGGCGGGGGCGATCCGGGGCGGAGCTGTCGCGGCGGGCGCGAGTGATCGCGGTGATCGCTGGGCTCGTGGCCGCGCACGCGCCCGTGATGCTGCACTACGCCGCCGCCGGTGAGCTGCGCGCGCTGTGGGACGGCTACGTCTGGAACCGCTGGGGCATGCGCTACGTGAGCTACGGCGGCGAGCCGTGGGGTCTCGCCGCGATGAAGGAGGGCGTGCTGGCCACCGCGCACTTCGTGGCGCTGCCGCTGGGGCTGGCGCTGGTGGCCGTGGTGCCGCCGCGGGATCCCGAGCAGCGGCGACAGTGGCTCGGCCTGGTGCTGTGGAGCCTGGGCACGCTCGCCGCCGCGTGGGTGGGGCTGCGCTTCTACAAGGGGTACTACCTCGCCGTGGCCGCGCCGCTCAGCCTGTGGGCCGCGGCGCCGTGGGGCCTGCTCGGTCGCGGGCTGCGAGTGGGGAGGGTGGTGCGCGGGATCTTGCTGCTGCCCGCGCTGCTGCTCGCGCTGCGGCAGGTCGCGGTGCTCGAGCTCCAGCGCAAGGATCGAGCGCGACCGCATGATCAAGGCGGTCGCGTGATCGCGGATCACATCCTCGCGCACAGCGAGGCGGGCGATCGGATCTGGGTGTGGGGCTGGCATCTGTGGGATGTCTACCCGCTCACCGGCCTGCGCTCGGGATCGCGGGTCTACAAGTCCCTCGGGCTGCTCACGCCGCCCAACGACGACACCTGGCGGCGGTCGGCGACGAAGCTGACGTTCGTCGATGGACCTGCCGCGCAGCTGTTGCTGGAGGATCTGCGCGCGAGCCAGCCCGCGTGGATCGTGCTCGGGAGCACCGTCCCCCGCGGAGAATTCGAGGGCTTGAAGCAGCTGCTGCACGAGGGCTACGTGCTGGACCGGCGCGTGCGGCTGGGGCGGGTGCAGTTCTGGCAGCGGCGCGATCGCGCCCTGGCCGAGCGCGCCGCCCGACGCGGCGGCTGATGCTCGCCTTGCGCGAGCTACTGGAGCGTGACGAACACCTGGCTGGTCGCGCCGCCCGGCTGCGTGACCTCGGCGATGCGCGTGCGCTTGCCCGGCACCAGCGAGCGAACGGCCGCGACCTGTAGATCGTGCGCGCGGCTCCCCTTGCACTTCAGCTCGACCTGCAGCGCCTCGCGGACCGGGTGCACGTGCACCTCGCAGCGCCGCGGATCGTCACCGCGATCGATCCAGGCCTCGACCTTGCCATCGAGCGGCACCACGAAGCCGAAGCTCGACGGCTTGCCCCCGCTGCGCTCGACGACCTCGAGCTGAATCTCGGTCGCGGCCGCGCGCGCAGGCTTGGGCGTGGGGGCCGTGGGGGTGGAGGAGAGCGCAGAGGCGAGCAGCAGGGAGGTGAGCGCAGCGATGTGCATACCGCCCCGCTCTGCAAGGCCTCGGCCAACGAGCTCACGACGGGCCGTCGCGAGCTTGCGAGCGCCAAGAGGCGACGAGCGTGCCGCTTCGACCAGCAACGCCAGCGCACCGCGCCAACGTGTCAGCGCATCTGCGCGACCGCAGCGGCGACGGCCTCGACCAGCGCGGCGAAGCTCGGGACCGCAGTCAGGATGCACTCGCGAACGGCACGGCTGCCGCGGGCCGCTCGCGCGAGGAGCTTGTCGCGCTGGTTGTGTCGCTTGGCGATGGGGCTCTCGATAGGACTCTCGAAGCACTTGGCGGTCGCGTGAACCATGGACTCGAGGTTGTCCTCGAGCAGGAACGGGACGACCTTCGGGGAGTGGATCTCTGCTGCCAGCGCGGCGCGGAGGTCATCGAGCGATCGCTTGGGGATCCCCAGGCGAATGTGGAGCTTGTCTGCGTCGAAAAGGGCGAAGACGACCTCATCGAGGTCGCGCTCCGCGTGCCGCTTGCAGGCGGCGAGGAGCTTGCTGTCGCCTTTCTTCGGCTGACCGTCGACCAAGTCCCGGACCTGCCAGAGCGTCCTGGACTCCACGCGATCGGCCACGCACGCGCACAGCAAGAGGTGGGGGCCGAACTCCTTGATCTCGCCCGCCGCCTGGTCTTCGTAGAAGACGCGATAGCGGGTCATGGTAACGCGGTGGGAGGGCTCGGGGCGGGGGCGAGGACGGAGGCGAGCTCGCCGTCGGCCCGCAGCTCGCCGAGGCCGCGGTAGTCACCGATCCACTGCGCGAGCTGGGTTGGGTCGAGGCGGAGGAGCCGGGTACGACGGCGCTCGTCGAGCTCCGTCACCACGACGGATCCGGCGGGATCTACCAGACCATCGAGCAGGCGATCGGAGTGGGTCGAGATCACGACGGGGTAGCGATCGGACATCTCCTCGAACATGCCGAGCACGCGCGCGAGCAGCCCTGGGTGCAAGTGCAGCTCGGGCTCGTCGAAGGCGAGCAGCGTGCGTCCCTGGTCGAGGCGGAACAGCGCCACGAAGGCGAGATACGAGAGCATGCCGTCGGCCAACGAGAACGCAGGCACGCGACCTTGGTGCCGAGTCTCGAGCGCGAGCGCGATGTGGCCGCCACCCGGGATCGCCTCGAGCCGCACGTCGCGGATCTCGTCGCCCAGGCCGAGATGAATGTACTCGAGGGTCTCCTCCCAATGGTCGACGCCGAAGTCGTTCTTGAGGGATTGGTAGGCGTTGACGAGGTTGGTGCCGAAGCGGTCGAGACGCGTCGTCGGCTCGACGAGGCTCACGCCACGCGGCGTGCGACGGTCGAGCGGCGTCATGGCCCAGTACGCAGTCACCTGGAACGGTAGGTGGACCTCGATGCCGCGAAAGGCCTCGGCGATCGCCGCGATATCCGCGTCGACATGCGCCCCGGCGAACACCAAGGACTCACGCCTTGCAAAGGGAAGCACGCGATTGGAGAGGGAGCTCGCGTCCTTGCGGGCGGCTGCACCCCCTGCGGACGATCTGCGCTCGACATACTCATCGGGCGGGTCTTGGCTATCCACCCACACCTGCGAGTACTCGAGCAACTCGGGCTGCCCGTCGTCGACCACGGCCGAGATCGTGAGGCGATCGGCCCCGTGCTCGCGGAGCTGGTGCGCGCCTCCGTGCGTGCTCGCGAAGCGGCCGGGGAAGCCCTGGTGCGTCGTGCACCGCAGGATCTCCAGCACCTCCAAGATCGAGCTCTTCCCCGATCCATTCTCCCCGATGAGCACGCTCAGCCCGTCGAGCGGCAGCGTGACGCTGCCCAGCGACTTGAACCCGCTGACCGTGATGCTCTCGAGCCGCGCTACCACGACGTCGCCAACCTACCACGCCACGCCCTCGCCCAAGCGCAGCTCAGTTTGCTGCGCGGGAGCGACGTCGGCGGCCGCGCTTGCCCTTGCCCTTGCCCTTGCCGCCGTCGTCGAGCTCGGCTTCCTCGACCTTGGGGGCGGCGATGCGCTCGGGCTCCAGCGGGGGCAGGCCGAGGCGCTCGCGGGCGTCGTCGGCGAGGCCCACGAAGGCGGCGAGCTCGTCGAGCACGGCGTAGCGAAGCTGCTGATCGAAGTGCTCGGCGTCGCGCGAGAACCTGGCGAGGTTGCGGCGATAGACGGCGAGCCCGGTGAGCTGGGGGGGCGGGAGCTCGATCTCGCCGCTGAGGTCGTCGGCCTCGGGCCCGGGGCGGCCGGCGAGCGCGAGCACGCCCACGCGCGGGTCGACGCCCTCGAGCACGAGCTCGGGCGCGGGCGCGTCGCGGACCATCACCGTGATCGGACGCCCGGTCTCGACGAGCGCGCCGATGGCCGGCTCGGGCGAGTCCCTCAGCATCTGCACGACCCGCCGATGCACGAGCGCGAAGCTGGGCGCCCAGTCGGGGGCCTCGAGCTCGTGGTCGAGCTCGAGCGTCTTGATCGCCGCCACGCAGGCCTCCGGCAGGCGGCCCGCCCGGTAGTGCGCCTCGCTGGACAAGCTCCAGGCGTCGGGCTCGCCGGGGTACCACTCGAGCAGCTCGCCGAGCATCTGCGTGGCCGACTCGCCGTCGCCCACGTCGAGCCGCATGCGGGCCAGTCGCAGCGCCAGCTGCAGCGCGCGGCCGATCCGCTCGACGCGCTCTTCCTCGTCGAGCTCTTCCTCGCCGTCGCGCTGCAAGTAGGCGGCGGCCACGGCCTCGTCGTCGTCGGGGTCGGGCTCGCGATCCCGATCGGCCTCGTCGCCGCCGTCCTCGTCGCCGTCTTCGCCCTCGCCCTCGCCCTTGCTTGCCGTGGCCCCGCGCTCGAGCAGATCGGGTCGGGCGCCGAGCTGCAGCGTGCTCATCAGCACGGGCTCTTCATCGAGCGTGGCCAGGCGGCGCAGCGCCTCGCCGGGCAGGTTCATGGCCAGCTCGCACTCGGCGGCGGCGAGGTGGATCTCGAGGCGATCGAAGGGCCCGAGCACGTCGAGCTCGAGCGCGTCGTTGCAGTAGCGCAGCCCACGGGCGGGATCTTCGAGATCGTAGAGGCACACCTGCGTGGCGGCGGTGTAGGGCTCGAGATACTCGGGATCGAGCTCGATCGCCCGCTCGTACCAGCGCAGGCTCTCCTCGGGGTCGCTCTCGGCCAGCGAGAGGGCGCCCAGCAGGATCGCGGCGTCGGGGTCGTCGGGGCGCGCCTCCTGGGCGTGCTCGGCGGAGGTGCGCGCCGCTGCGTGATCGCCGCGATCGAGCATGGCCCAGCCTCGGTCCAGGTGTGCCGCATAGCGGCTCGCCTCGCCAAAGCCGAAGTCGTCGTCCGATCCGTCCGCGTCGCGGCCCTTCATCCGAGGATTCATATAACATGCCCCGCGGATCCCCGAGCCTGGCTCGAGGGCGCGCGCTCCGAGGTCTGCCGGTGCCCCGTTTCTCCCGTTCCTTCTCGCCAAGGCCCCCGCTCGCCGGGCACCCGGCCGCGGCCCGACCGCTCGCTCGGGGGCTCGTGATCCTCGGGCTCGCCATCGCGAGCAGTGGCGCCAGCTGCCGGCCGGCGGGAACGGTGCAGCACCCGGTGGGTGCGGCGGGCAGCGATCTCGACGGCCGCCCCGCCGATCCCGGCGAGGGCGATGCTTGGGACCGCCTCCAGCGGGCGCGCGCGGCCGATCCTGGGGGGGAGGAGGCTCGGGCGCTGGCGGCCGCGCTGCTGGCCGGGGACCCACCGCTCGCGCTGCGGCTCGCGGCGCTACGCGCCTTGGCCGAGCATGCCTACCTTCATCATGACGATGCGTCGGCGATCGCGAGCGCCGAAGAGGGCCTCGAGCGCGGGCGAGGGGAGGTGGCCAGCGAGCCCCAGGTGCTGGTCGATCTCGCGCGGATCCGAGCGCGCGCGCTGGTCCGCGGTGGAGATCCATCGGCCGCGCTGGCGGCCCTCGACGAGCCGCTGGTGCAGGCCCGCGGCGGGCTCGGCCTGGTCGACGCGCTGGGGATGCGGGCCGTGGCGAGCGATCGCAAGGGCGACACCGCGGCGGCCGTCGCTGCGTTCGCCGCCTGGCGCGAGGCCCTGCCCGAAGGTGATGCAACGGCGCTGTGGGCCGAGCAACGGCTGGCGCTGCTGAGCGCCAGCCTTCCCCCCGACGCGCTGGCCACCTTGGTCGCGGGCATGCCCCCGTCGCCGGGCCGGGTCTGCCTGCAAGCGCGGCTCGGCGAGCCCGTACCCGCGGGATTGCCCCCGTGGGTGGTGGGCTGTGCCTCGGCCTCGGGGGGCATCGGGATCCTGCTCCCTCGCAGCGGCCCGTTCTCGGCGTTCGCCGACGAGCAGCTCGCGGCCACCCTGGCCACGATCGAGGTGATGAGCCAGGGAGGCCCGCCGCCCGCGCTGCTGTGGCGCGACAGCGGCTCGACCACCAAGACCTCGCAGAGCGCGGCCCGCTCGCTGCTGACCGACGGCGCCCGCGTGCTCGTGGGCCCCATCGGAGCCAAGAACGTGAAGGCGGTCGTCGGCGAGGTCGGCAGCGGCGCGCTGGTGATCGTGCCGGGGGAGGGCAGCGGCAAGGCGATCGGCGTCGCGCCGAGCCTCGAGCAGCGCGTGCGGGCGCTGGTCGATCTGGCGCGGGCGCGCGGGCGGGATCGGCTGGTCGTGCTCGCGCCCGACAACGCCTACGGCAAGCGGGCCATCGAGGCGATCCAAGCGCGCGCCACCGGCTTCACCCACGAGCTCGTCGTGCGCACCTACCCGCCGGAGACCACCAGCTTCGGACCTCACGTGAATCCGGTGATGACGGCGCTGCGCGGCGACGCGGCGCTGTTGGTGCCCGACACCCTCGCGCGCAGCGAGCAAGTGGTGCGCCAGCTCGCCCGCGCGGGCCGCATGCCCGCGCACGGCGACGTGCCTGGCCTGATGGTGCTGACCACCGCGGAGGGCTTGTCGCCGCAGGGGCTGAGCGTGGGCCACGACGTGCTCGAGGGCGTGTGGGTCGCTCCGGCCGCAGCGCGCGGCGCCGACGCGAGCGCATTCGAAGCCGCATACACCCGCCTGCAGGGCGAGGCCCCCGGCGATCAGGGACTGCTCGTATTCTACGCGCTGCAGCAGGCGATCAGCGGGCGGCCCGGGGCGGGTGCCGGCCAGACCACGGTCACTCGAATCCAAGGAGGACGCCTTGTCATCGAATCGGAGACGGCCGGGCGATAGCCGGTCGAGCGGGAGACCTGCCGCCAGGCCGGGGACGAGCCCCGACGAGCACCTCGTGCCAGGCCCGCGGGCCGTGGTCGAGCTGCTGCTGCATGCGCCGGGGCGGGTGGAGGTGCTGTGGCTCGACCTTCGCCGGGAGGGCACGGAGCTGCATGCCCAGGCCCAGGCCGCGGGCGTCGAGGTGGCGCTGGTGGACGGCCGCGAGCTGGCCCGCCGCGCCCCCGATCTCGACTGCCAAGGCGTGCTCGCCCGCGCCCGACCGCCGGCCTACCACGATCTCGAGGACCTCATCGAGGCCGCGGTGGAGGCCGTCGAGCCGGAGCCCGCCGAGGGCCGAGCCCGCCCCATGCTGGTGGCGCTCGATGGTGTGCAAGACCCGCAGAACCTCGGTGCGATCATCCGAACCTGCGAATTCTTCGGCGTGATGGGCCTGTTCTGGCCGCGCGACCGCGCGGTGTCGGTCACCCCTTCAGTAGTGAGAGCCTCTGCAGGTGCGAGCGAGCGTCTCGCGCTGTCGCGCGTGGTCAACCTGGCGCGTGCGCTCGAGACGTGCCGCGACCGCGGCGTGTGGGTGTTGGGCACCGTGCCCGAGGGCGGTGAGCCGCTGCCTCGTCTCGTCGCCGAAGATCGCGTGCCCCATCCCCTGGTGGTGGTGATGGGCGGCGAGCACGGAGGACTGCGGAGGCTGACCCGGGCCCGCTGCGACCTGCTCGCCACGATCCCCGGTCGCGGCGGGGTCGCTTCGCTCAACGTATCGGCCGCGACCGCGGCCACCCTCGCGCTCTTGGGCTGAGCGGCGAGCGGGCCCAGTTCCCGGCCCAGTTCCCAGGCCAGCTTCGGCCCAGTTTCGGCCGCAGTTCCGGCCCTTCGGCGCGCGGCGGATTGAACCGACCTTTGCACCAACGTAACCTTGCGGCTCGCATGTCCAAGGGCGGAGCTCGGCCGTGATTGGCACGACTCCTTCCTGCTTCGCACGCCGAGACCCTGCACATGGCCGACCTCCGCTCCGCACTGCTCGACCACCTCCTCGCCGACGACGACTCGACCAAGCAGGCGCTGGCGGTCGCCCTGGAGGGCACCGAGCTCGCCGCCGCCCGCCTCGAAGCCAAGGATGATCCGGCATCCATCGAAGCGGTGAGCAAGGTGCTCGGCCTGCTCGTCGTGGATGGCGCGGCGTCCAACGATCTGGTCGACGCGGCGAAGGCCGCCGCCCAGCGAGCGCCACGAGACGAGCGCGGCGATGCGGTCGCGCTGCTGGCCGGGTCGGTGATCTGGCGGCGCAGCGGGCAGCCGCAGCTGGCCGAGCCCTACTTTCGTCGCGTGCGCCGCTCCGATCCGGGGCACGCCCAGGTGCTGGGCTTCTATCGCGATCTGTTCGCGGGCGAGGCCGCGGCCACGCAGCTCATGCAGGTGCTGGTGCAGGCGCGTCGCGCCGCCGACGATCCCGAGCGCCGCTTTGGCCTCGCCGAAGAGATGGCGCGGCTGGCCGAGGATCGACTGGGGAGCAGCGATCGCGCGATCGAGGTGTGGCGCTCGGTGCTGCGCGAGGACGGCTACGACCCGCGCGCCTCCGAGGCGCTCGAGCGGCTGTATCGCGCGGGCTCCAAGTGGACCGCGCTCGTCGACCTGCTCAAGGACGAGCTCGATCGCGTCTCGGGGGGTCCCGAGGCGAACGAGGCCCGCATCGCCAAGCTGCTCGAGATCGCCGAGCTCTACCGCGACCGTCTCAAGCTCGACACGATGGCGCTGGCGACCCTGCAGCGCATCCTCGACATCGACCCGCGCCACGAGACCAGCCTGCAGGCGCTGGCCGACACCTACGCGGCGGCCGGGCGCTTCAACGATCTGTTGGGGGTGTACTCGCGGCGCATCGATGCCGCGCGCGAGGCCAACGACGGCGAGCGCCAGCGCCAGCTGCTGCTCAAGGTGGCCGAGATCTGGATCGAGAAGCTGGGCAACCCCCAGCGCGCGCTCGAGCCGCTCGGCCAGGTGCTCACGCTCTCGCCGCGTGACGAGGGCGCGCGCGAGCTGCTGGGGAGGATCCACGAGCAGCGCCGCGACTGGCGGGCCCTCATCGCGCTGCGCCGCGAGGAGCTGAGCGAGCGCAGCGGCGACGAGGCGCTGGCGCTGCGCATCGAGCTGGCCAAGCTGGCCGAGGAGCGGCTCGGCGATCGTCGCGAGGCGATCGCCGCATGGAACGAGGTGCTGCGTCACCACGGCGACGAGACCACCGCCCTCGACGCGCTCTCGCGCCTCTACGAGCGCGAGTCGAGGTGGGCGAGCGCAGCCGAGATCCTGCATCGCAAGCTGGCCCACGTCGATCGAGAGTTCGCGATCCGCATCCTCGCGCACCTCGGGCACCTCTATTCCGATCGCCTGCAGAGCCGCGACGATGCGACGCGCGTGTGGGCCGAGCTGCTGCGGCTCTCGCCCGGTCACGACAAGGCGACCCGTCGCCTGCGCGACGCCTATGTGGCCGCCGAGCGCTGGGACGAGCTGACCGCGCTCTACGAGTCGCAGGGGCGCCTGGCCGACGTGGTCGAGGTGCTGCACAGCGCGGCCGATCGCGTCACCGATACCGAGGCTCGCGTCGCGCTCTACCGAAGGGTCGCGGCCCTGTGCCAGACCCGCCTCGGCCAGCCCGAGCGCGCGCTCAAGGCCCTCGAGCGCACGCTCGCGATCCAGCCCGACAACCTCGCGGTGGCCCGCGAGCTGCTGCCGATCTACCACGAGCAGAAGAACTGGGCGCGGCTGATGAGCACCTACCAGGTGCTGCTGCGCGCCGCGAGCGACGACGACGAGCGGCTCGCGCTGATCGCCTCGATGCAGCAGGTCGCCGAGGTCAACCTCAACTCGCCCACGCTCACCTTGCAGTGGGCGGCCGAGGCCTACCGCATCCGCCCCGTCGACGAGCCGCTGCGGGCCGCGCTCGAGCTCGCGGCCGAGCGCGCCGACGGCTGGGACGAGCTCACCTCGATCTTCGAACGACGCATCGCCGACGCCGGCGTGGGCGACTCCGAGCGGCTCGCGCTGCTCGACAAGCTCGCGGTGGTGGCTCGCGACAAGCTCTACAAGCCCGACGATGCGCAGCGCTACTTTCGTCGCATCATCGACCTCGACCCGAGCAACTCGGGCGCGATGGAGGCGCTCGAGCGCATCTACTCCGGTACCCGTCGCTGGGACGATCTCAGCGAGGTGTACCGCCGCCGCCTCGAGGTCACCACCGATGCCGCGGCGCGGCTCGAGACGCTGCGCAACCTGGCCAAGATCCAAGAGCAGCACCTGGGCGATCTCGACGGCGCGACCGAGACCTATCGCCGCATCCTCGAGCACGTCGACCAAGATGCGGCCGCGCTCGGCAGCCTGGCCCGGATCTACCGCAATCGGGGGCTGTGGGCGCCGCTGGCCGAGATCCTCGAGCGCCAGCTCGAGCAGGCGCAGTCCGAGGCCGCTCGCGTGCCGCTGATGTTCGAGCTGGCCCAGATCCGGGCGGTGCGCCTGCAGCAGTCGCAGCCGGCGGTCGAGGGGTTCCTGGCCGTGCTCGAGCTCGAGCCCAACCACCGCGCGGTGGTGCAGGCGCTCGAGGAGCTGCGCCAGTCCGATCCGGCGGTGAGCCTGCCCGTGATGAAGGGCCTGCTGCCCTACTATCGCCGCATCGAAGATCGGCAGCGCGAGGCCGACGCGATGGAGGTGATCATCGCCGCCGAGCGCGAGCCCGAGACCCGCAAGGTTCTACTCGAGCAGCTCGCGACGATCTACGAGCGCATGGACGCGCGGCGCTCCGACGCGCTGCGCATCCGCGTGGAGCTGTTCCTGGCCGACCCCGCGCAGTGGCAGGGGCGCCACACGCTCCAGCGCCTGGGCGGCGAGCTCGATCGCATGATCGACGTCTCGGAATCCTACGAAGCGGCGCTGCGCGGCATGGCCCAGGAGGCCGAGCAGGCCGAGGCCGAGGGCCGCACGCTGGCGCGCGAGCGCGCGGCGCTGCGCCGCGACCTCTTGATCGAGCACGCCGCGATCCTGCGCGACTCGCTGGGGCGGGCCGCCGACGCCGAGCGGGCCTACGTGGTGGTGCTCGAGCAAGACGAGACCCACCAGGGCGCCTACGAGGCCCTCGAGGCGCTGCTGCGGGCACGCCAGGCGAGCTCGGAGCTCGTGGGTCTCTATCGCCGCCGCGTCGACGTCACGTTCAACCAACGCGAGCAGCGCCAGCTGCTGTCGCGGATCATGGACATCGCGCGCAACGTGCTCGGCGACCGGGCCACCGCGATCAGCACCGCCGAGGAATTGCTCGACCTCATCCCCGACGACCTCCCCACGATCGAGCTGCTCGCCGAGATGTATGGCGAGGGCGATCAGCCGAGCGATCACGAGAGCCTCGAGCAGATCCTCGGGCGCTGGGCCGAGCTCGCGCGCGACGGCGAGCTGCGCCGCCGCTTGATGGTGCGCCGCGCCGCGCTGCGCATGCAGTTCCTCGGCGATGCCTTCGGTGCCGTCGATCTGCTGGGCCAGGTGCTGGGCGAGGACCCCGATGATGCCCAGGCGCGACGCCTGCTCGAGGAGCTGCTCGACATCGCCGAGGTGCAGCTGCCCGCGTGTGCGCTGCTCGAGCCGATCTACAAGCGCCACGGCAACCACGAGGGCCGCATCCGCATCCTTCATGCACGGCGCGCGCACGCGGCCGAGATCGGCTCGGTCGACGAGGCGGTGACCCACCTGCTCGAGATCGCCCGGCTGCGCGAGCAGGAGCTGCAAGACTCGGCGACCGCGTTCCTCACCATGCGCGAGGCGTTCGCGATGGACGTGCGCCGCCGCGACACCCGCGAGCACGTGGAGCGCCTGGGCCTGCAGCTCGGGCGTCCGGCGGAGCTGGTCGAGGTGTGGCGCGAGGCGCTGGCCAGCGACACGGTGCTCGACCGCGCGCTCCAGATCGACTTCACCCATCGCATCGCGGTGCTCTACGACGAGCGGCTGGCCGACCAAGAGGCCGCGCGTCACACCTACGCCGCGCTGTTGGCCCTCGATCCGCCCGACGCGGGCCTGGCCCACCGCACGGTCGAGGCGCTGTGCCGCCTGCACCTCGAGGCGGGCGACGGCGTGGCGCTCATCGAGGCCAAGCGCGCGCTGCTGCGCTTCATCGACTCGCCCGCCGATCACGTGCGCATCCGCCTCGAGGTCGCCGCGATCCAGGAGGAGCTCCACGATCGCGTGGGCGCAGCGCTGACCTACAGCGAGGTGCTCGACATGGAGGCCGACAACCTCCGCTCGCTCGATGCGCTCGAGCGCCTGTTCCTCGAGGAGCGCGAGTGGCAGCGGCTGACCGAGGTGCTCGAGCACCGCATCGGCGTGACCCCCGATTCCCGCGGCCGCGCCCCGCTGTGGCGGCGCGTGGGCGAGATCCAGCGCGATCACCTGGGCGACCCGCATCGCGCGATGGCGGCGTTCCAGTCGGTGCTCGACCTCAAGGTGGGGCGCGAGGACACGAGCTACGCGCTGTCGAGCCTGGTCGAGCTCAACGAGCGGCTCGAGCGCTGGCCCGACGTGGAGGAGGGCCTGCGGCGGCTCACCGCGCTCGCCGACAAGGACGACGACCGCGTGGAGCTGCTCTCGCGCACCGCCGCGGTCGTGGGCAAGCAGCTCGGTCGGGGCCACGATGCGCTCGAGCTGTGGAAGCGCGTGCTCGATCTCTCGCCCCGCGACCCGCGGGCCCGGGCCGCGGTCGAGGAGCACACCGCCGACGACGACACCCGCGAGCGCGCGATGCGGATCTTGATGCCGCTGTACGAGGGCGAGGGCAACTGGCCCGCGCTGCTGCGGCTCGAGGAGCTGCTGGCGCGCAAGCAGCCCTCGGGGCGTCGCCGCTTGCAAGCGCTGCTGCGCGTGGCCACGACCCAAGAAGAGCGCATCGGCGACCAAGGGGGGGCGTTTGGCGTGCTGTGCGAGGCGATGGCCGAGGCCGCCGATCAGCCGGAGCTCGCCGAGATCCTCGACAAGGTGGAGCGACTCGGGGCCGACTTCGAGCGCGCGCAGGCGCTGCTCGACGCCTACGGGCAGACGGTCGATCACATCCTCGACTCCGATCTGCGCCAGCGCGTGCTGCGAGCGATCGGGCGCGTGGCGCAGCAGCGCCTGGGGCAGCTGCCCGAGGCCCGCGCCGCCTACGAGCGCATCCTCGAGCTCTCGCCCGGAGACGCCGACGCCACCGAGGCGCTCGAGGGCATCTACCTGCAGCAGGACGACTACGAGCCCTTGGCCGAGCTCTTGGTGGGCCAGGCCGACCGCGGCGAGGAGGGCGAGTCGCGCGACGAGCTGTTGCTGCGCGCGGCCGAGATCCGGCGGGTGAACCTCGACCAGCCCGAGGAGGCGATTCGCCTGTACGAGCGACTGTCGAGCTCCGCGCTCGAGCGGCCGATGGTGCAGGAAGTGCTCGAGCCGCTCTACGAGGCGACGGGGCGCTACCGCGAGCTGGCCGCCCACCTGAACCGCAAGCTCGGTCGGCTCGAGGGCAAGGCGGCGGTCGACACCCGCCTGCGCCTGGGTCGGCTCTACGGCGAGAAGCTCGACGATCCCGAGGAGGGCATCCGTCACCTCAGCACCGCGCTGCGCATGGATCCCGATCACGCGGTGGCCACCGAGGAGCTCGGTCGCTACCTCGAAGACCCGACCATGCGCGGGCGCGTGGCCGAGATGCTCGAGCCGGTGTTCGCGGCGGTGGCCGACTGGGATCGCTTGATCCAGATCCAGGAGATCCGCCTGGCCGACGCGGCCGACGAGCACGAGCGCGTGCGGTTGTTGCTGCGCATCGCGCAGATCGAGGAAGAGCAGCTCGAGGACCTCGACAAGGCGTTCGAGAGCTACACGCGCTTGTTCAAGGAGCAGCCGTCGCAGCGCCGCGTGCGTGACCAGCTGGCGCGGCTCGCCGGCGTGCTCAGCCGCGTCGATCGCTACGCCGAGGCGCTCACCGAGTACGTCACCACCCAGGCGGTCGGCGACGACGGCGACGAGATCCTCGAGGTCGTGCGCGAGGCCGCCGACCTGTGGACCGGGTCGCTGCGCCAGCCCGAGCGCGCAGTGCCGCTGCTGCAGCGGCTGCTGCAGGCGCGACCCGACGACGCGAGCATCTTTCCCGCGCTGGAGTCGGCGCTCACCCAAGCGGAGCTGTGGCCCGAGCTCGGCCAGGCCTACTGGCGCGAGGTCGACGGCGCGCTCGAGGAGAGCCGCCAGATCGAGGTGCTGCGCAAGCTCGCCACGCTCTCCCAGGAGATGCTCGAGGATCCGGCCGAGGCCGGGCGCGCCTACAAGCGCATCCTCGAGATCCAGCCCGAGTACGATCTCGCGCGCAACCGGCTCGAGCAGATCTACGAAGAGACCCAGGCGTGGCCCGATCTCATCGAGCTGCTGCGCGACCGCATCGATCGCACCGAGGAGCCGCCGCAGCGCAACGCCCTCCACGCCAGGGTCGCCGACATCCAGGATCGCTACATCGGCGATCCCGAGGCCGCCGTGGACACGCTCGAGGTGATGCTCGGCGAGGTCGTCGATGATCCCGACGCGGTCGAGCGACTCGAGAAGGTCGCCGATCAGCGCGCCGCGCTGCGCCCGCGCATCCTCGCGATCCTGCGCCCGATCTTCGAGCGCCAGGGCAACGTGCAGCGCATGGTCCAGATCGACGAGTGGCAGCTCCAGCACTCCGAGGACCCGGTCGCCCGCCACGAGCTCTACCGCGGCATCGCCGAGCTGCTGCTGCGCGCTCCCGAGACCCAAGAGGTCGCATTCCGGGCGCTGTGTCGCGCGCTGGGCGAGCCTGGCCCCGAGGATGCGCTGGCCATGCTCGATGCCGAGGCCGCGCGCGTGGCCGAGGGCCTCGGGCGCCACCCGGCGCTCGCCGATGCGCTGGTCTCCGCCGCGAGCGGCGAGGGGCTGGCCCACGAGATCGATCGGCGGCTCGTGCTGATGGTGTGGGCGGCTCAGATCCAGCACGACGCGGGCGAGCCCTCGGCCGCGGCCGAGATCCTGCGCAGCGCGCTCGAGCTCTCGCCCGAGCACCAGCCGGCGCTCGAGCTGCTCGATGCCTGCCTGCAGCAGCTCGGCTTCCACGAGGAGCTGCGCGAGGTGCTGTCCATCCGCGCGCGCGTGGCCGCCGAGGACGCGGACCGCGTGCGGCTGCTGCGACGGCTCGCGACGCTGCTCGAGGACGTGCTGGCCCAAGCCAGCGAAGCCGAGGTGGTGTGGCGCGACCTGCTCGACATCGAGCCGGTCGATCGCGAGGCGATGCAGCGCCTCGCCCGGGCCTACGAGGCGAGGGGCGCGATCCAAGAGCTCATCGACGTGCGGCGGCGTCAGGTCGAGTGCAGCGCCGATGGTCACGAGCGCCGCGATCTACGGATGCACCTGGCGGTCCTGCACCGCGAGGCGCGCTCCGATCGCGCGGCCGAGATCGACGTGCTGCGCGAGCTGCTGGTCGAGGCGGCACAAGACGATGAGGCGCTGGCCGCCCTGGCGACGGCCCTGGTCGCCGAGGAGCGCCACGCCGAGGCCACCGATGTGCTCGCCGAGCGCGCGGCGCTGGCCACCGATGTCGAGCTCGAGGCGCAGCTCGTGCTCGAGGCGGCGCGCCTGTTTCGGGGTCCGCTCGACGATGTCGCGAGCGCGCTCGAGCGCTACGAGCAGGCGCTGGAGATCGTCCCTGGGCTCGACGGCGCGGTCGTCGATCTCGTGGCGCTGGCCAAGCTCGAGGATCACTTCGAGCCCGCCAGTACGCTGGTGATGCCCACGCTCGAGGCCCACGGTCGCTTCGCGGAGCTGGCCGAGGTACTCGCCGCCCGCGCGGAGCTCGGGCAAGACCCGGACGACAAGGCGCAGTCGCTGCGCCGGCTGGCCGCGGTGCGCCTCGAGCGGCTCGACGACGCGGCGGGCTCGCTCGCCTCGTTGTCGGTGCTGATGGACGTGGTGGAGGCGCGCGAGCTGGCGCCCGTGCTCGAGGAGTCCGGCCGTCTGGTGGTCCAGCTCGGCGTCGCCGCGACCCACCTCGAAGAACTCGCCGAGCGGGCCGCCTCGGTCGATCGAGAGCCCGAGGTGCGCGTGATGATCGCGGCCCATGCCGCGCGACTGGCCGAGGCGGTGCTGGGCGACAGCGCACGCGCGCTCGCGCTGCTGATGCCGCTGCTCGAGGAAGGCCTGGTCAACGCGGGGCTGTGCGCCGAGATCGAGCGCCTGGGGCGAGCCGTCGGGGACCCTGCGGCGGTCGAGAAGGCGCTGCGCGAGGCCGTGCGTCTGTCCGAGGAGGACGCGGTCCGGGCCACGCTGTTGGTGCGCCTGGGCGAGGCGCAGCTCGTGCTGGGCGAGCGCACTGCCGCGCTCGAGTCCTATCGCGATGCCTTCGACGCCGGGGGCGGGGCCGCAGCCATCGCTGGCCTCGAGCAGGTGCTGGCGCAGACCGAGGGCCGGGCCCCAGACGCGCTGCTCGATGCGCTCGACGCCGCGTACGTGAGCGTCGAGGATCGAGCCGGGCAGGCGCGGGTGGTGGAGCGACGCTTGGCTCAAGCCGAGCCGGGCGATCGGCTGAGCCTGCTCGAGCAACTCGGCGGCCTCTACGACGCCGGCGGCGGTACGGCCCTGCAGGCGCTCGCGGCCTGGGGGCTGCTGCTCGCGGTCGACCCCGAGTCGGCCCATGGTCTCGATCGCGTGCTCGCGCTCGGTCGCGAGCACGGTCAGCTGGCGCAGGCGGTCGAGCTGATGCTCACGGCCATCGAGGCCGGTCTAGCCGAGGGCCGCTCCACCGGCCCGCTCGCGCTCCAGACGGCCGGCGTGCTGCTGGGGGAGCTCGGGCAGGGCGGTCGTGCGCTCGTCGTGCTCGACCGCGTGCTCGAAGACAATCCCGAGCACCCCGAGGCGCTCGAGCGCCGTGTCGACGCCGCGCGAGCCACGGGCGACGCGACCGTGCTGCACGATGCGCTCACCCGCTTCGCGGCGGTGCAGCCC
>JBFIJN010000034.1:0-33670 GCA_041600735.1 Nannocystaceae bacterium | reverse complement strand
TCGATCTTGCGCCCGGTGACCTTGCCCTCGGCATCGAGCTCGTAGAAGACGGGGATGCTGCCGTTCTCGAGCCCGGTGTCGCCGAGCTTGGGGCCCCACGCATCGGAGTCGAGGCGGATGAGATAGACCCCGGCGAATGCCTTCTCGATCAGCGGGTTGCCCATCGCCGCCTCGAGCTTCTTGCACGGCGGGCACCACTCGGCCCACAGCTCGACGAAGGGGGTGAGGTTGGCCTGCTTGGCCAGCGCGGCGTGCTCGGCGAGCAGCTTGGGGAGATCGTCGGCGAGCGGGAGGTTGACGCTGCGAAAGCTCGCGCTCGCGGGATCGGCCTCGGCCTTGGTCGCGGTCTCGGGCTTGCTCGCCGCCTCGGGCTTGCTCGCCGCCTCGGGCTTGCTCGCTGCCTCGGGCTTGGACTCGGCCTTGGGGGCGTCTGCACGATCGTCACATGCGGCGACGAAGAGAGACGCAACGAGGGGGAGCAGGAGCGGCGTGCGCATGGCCCGAGCACTATACCCGCGAGCGCGGGAGCCCGGGGAAGTGATCTCGCGAGCCACCACCCCGCGCCAAGCGGTAGACCGGCGGGCTGCCTACTCCGTCGAGACCCGCTCGAGCACCGCCTGCATCTTCTCGCGCGCGGCCTCCTCGGAGACCACCGTGCTGCCATCGAGCGAGCGTAGATCGATCGCCGAGAGCTCGAGCCCAAACCCGAACGCGCGCTCGTGAAACGCTCGCAGCGTGCGCGCGACCGCCTGTGCGTCGCTGAGCGGCACCGCCTCGGCCTCGCCTTCGCTCTCACTCTCTGCGCTCGCAGCCGACACCGTGGCCTCGCGTAGATCCACCGCGGTGCACGAGAGCTCCGCCCCCTGCGGCGTCGACAAGCACAGCCGCAGCTGCCTCCCCTCGCCCTCGATCGCCAAGCCAAACCCACCCGACTCCGGCTGCAGCCGCGGCGAGCGCTCGAGGCGTGCGGCCACCTCGGCCCCCACCGCGCCCGCGGATGCATTGCGAATCACCACCGGAATCACGAGCCGCTGGCGCCGGATCGTCCCTGGATCCAGCTGCATCACCTGCACGAGGTAGTTGCGCCACGCCGCGGCGTCACTGCGCTCGGTCGCGGCGGCCCCCACCGCAGCCACCCGCGCGCGCAGCAGCACCTCGGTGCTCGGCAGCCCCATGAGCGCGTCTTCGACCAACCCGCGCGCGCGCGCGTCATCACCCTGCGCGAGCGCGACCTCGGCCTCGAGCGCGGCGTGATACGGGGTGAAGCTCCCGCCCCAGTCCACCGCGCGCGCGCGATCGATCGCCACCTGGGCCACGCCCGCGCCCACGATCTCCACGAGATCGCCCACCAACCACGTGGGCAGCGGCTCGAGGCCGCCCAGCACGTACACGCGAAACGTGGCGAGCAGCCGCGCCTCGTCGTCGAGCAAGCCGCGGATGCGCTCGCGATCCGCGAGGTCCTGCCCCAGCCGCTCCACGGGACCCAGCACGCCGAGCTCGTCGCCTTCGTCGGCGCCCTCGCCCCACGAGCCGCGCTCGGCCAGCAGCTCGGCGTCGGCGCGGCGCAGGGCCAGCCGCAGCACCGCGTGGGCTCCCGCCGCCTGCTCGGCGCTGCTCGAGCTCAGCCCGCGGCGATCGGGCCGCGCGATCGCCCGATCCACCAGCCGCAGCCCGGCCGCCGTCCGCCCCACCACGAGCAGCAAGGTCGCCTGCGCGACGTCGGTCTCGGCCCGATCCTGATCGCGGAGGTAGGGCGGCTGGCGCTGGCGCCAGCGCAGCATCTCCTGCAGCGAGCCAAGCGCGGCGTCGATGCGCGCCTGGTCGATCTGCAGGCGCACGAGCACGCGCCACGGGTTCGCCGGGGTGAAATCCAGCCGCACCGCGCCCGCGAGCGCGAGCCGCTCGACCTCGTCGGGTCGCAGCACCGCCGCGGCGGCCATGGCCGCGTTGTAGGCGTGCACCGCCAGCGGCGTGCGCTGGTCGGGCGCGGCCTTCTCGGGGTCGTGCTGGGCGCGCGCGGCCGCGTCGTCGAAGGCAGCCAGGCACGCGTCGTAGCGAGACTGGCGCTCGGCGGCCTCGCCCTCGACCGCACACAGGGCATTCTTGCCGAGCGAGCGGCTGTGATCGAGCGAGGACTCGATCGCCTGGCGGGCGAACCCGCGCGCCTCTTCGTAGCGATGCAGCCGCATCAGCGGCCAGGCATGCTCCGCGGTGAGCTTGGGCTTGTAGAGCGCGTCGTGGAAGTCGAGCAACTCGAGCTGATATTCGAACTGCTCGAGCTCGCCCGCGACGCCTTGCGCGGCGAACAGGATCTCGCGGTGGAGCTCGCGGGGCGCGTCCTCGGGCAGCGGAAACGTGGAGTAGCGGGTCTCGAACAGCTCGCGCGCGCGGCCGAGCTGCTGCATGGCCTGGGGCAGCGCGCCGTCGGACTGGCGCAGCACCTGGCCGAGCACGAGGCGCCCGACGATCGAGTAGGGCTGCGCCTCGAGCAGCTCGTCGACCTTGCGACGCGCGGTGATGAGCCTGCCGTCGTCGTAGAGCTGGTAGACCTCGAGCTCGCTCGCGTTGGGCTCGTAGGGACCCGTGGGGCTGAAGCGCAGCGGCGGCGGCTCGGCGCACGCGAGCGGCCCGGCCCCGCCGGCGGCGAGGACGAGGGCCGCGAGCGCGCGCACCACCGCGGGGACCCACCGCTTCATACCCGCGACAGCGCCTCCAGCGGCTTCACGCAGCACTGGCGCACGACCTCTTCCATGGTCTCCGCGCCGGGCGCGAGCGCGAGGCGGTGGCCGAACACGAGCGGGGCGAGCGCCCAGACATCCTCCGCGCCCACGTAGTTGCGGCCCTGGGTCATGGCGCGGGCCTGGAGCGCGGGGATCATGAGCACCAAGGCTCGCGTGGACACGCCCTGCAGCACCTGCGCGTGGGCACGCGTGTGGTTGGCGATGTCCACCAGGCACTCGCGCACGCGCGCGTCCACGTGCACGTGCTCCTCGACCACCGCGCGCGCATCGAGGATCTCGGTGCGAGTCACCCGCGGCAGCTCGGCCCCGGGCGGCACCTTGCGGGTGCGGATGCTGGCGAGGATCTCGAGCTCCGCCTCCCGCACGATGTGCCGCATCCTGATCTTGAACAAGAAGCGATCGAGCTGCGCGGCGGGCAGCGGGAACGTGCCCGCGAGATCGAGCGGGTTCTGGGTGGCCACCACGAAGAACAGGTCGTCGAGCTTGCGCGTGCGGTTGTCGCAGGTGGTCTGCTTCTCGGCCATCGCCTCGAGCAAGGCCGACTGCACCTTGGGCGTGGTGCGGTTGATCTCGTCGGCGAGCACGATGTGGGCGAAGATCGGCCCCGGCCGGAAGAAGAAGCGGTTGGTGTTGGGATCGAAGATCGTCGAGCCGGTCACGTCCGACGGCAGCAGATCGGGCGTGAACTGGATCCGCCGGATCGTGACGATGTCGTCGTCGGGGCGGTCGTCCACGATCGCGTCGCCGAGCGCCTTGGCCAGCGTGGTCTTGCCCGAGCCGGGGTAGTCCTCGAGCAGCACGTGGCCGTCGGCGAGCAGCGCGATGATCACCAGCTCGATCACGTCCTCGCGCCCGCGCACCAGCGCCTGCAGGCGGTTGCGCAGGCGCTGGGCCACCCCAGCGCACCCGGGAAGATCGGTGATGGGCGGCGCGAGCGTGTGGGTGACGTGCTCGCTCTGATCGAACTCCCGCTCGGGGAGCGAAGCGGGCGCGGGCGCGGGCGCCACGGGAGGAGAGGTTGGGATTTGCGTCGTCATCGTGCGGACCAGAACGCGATCGGGTTGAGCAGCCCACCGATCCGCCGACGGGCGGACACGTGGGTGCGAAGGTCGAGGGCGAGCGCGCGCAGGGCCTGCCGCCAGGCGGCGAAGCCGAGCTCCGGGCGCGTGCGCGGATCGGCGGCGGGGTGGCCGAGCTGGGCGGCCTCGGAGAGCGCAGCGAGGCGCGCGAGCGAGGGCGCCACCGCGGCCACCCGCGTCGCGAACGTGGCCCGCGGCTCGCCGAGCTGCCGCACCACACCGACCTCGGCCAGCTGATCGAGCGCGCGCCGCCAGGCCACGCGCGGCAGCCTGCGTCCGCGCATCCACCACGGGGCCAGCCGCCGCCAGATCTTGACGAGGTACAGCACCAGCAGCGCCACGCCGAGCGCGAGCAGCAGCAGCCACGGCAACGACGGACGCGCCGCGGTGGGCGTGTGGGCGGGGCTGCTCTGCTCGTTCTCGCCCTGGTCGGCGCGCGCGAGGTCGGCGAGCTGCTGGGTGAGCTCGTCATCGGCCGGCTCGCCGGGGGGGTCGAGGGTCTGCTGCGGCGCCACGTCGAGCACCACCCAGCCCGTGCCCTCGAGGTAGAGCTCGGGCCAGGCGTGCGCATCGGATCCACGCAGCACCAGCGCCGCGCCGCGCAGATCGTCGGGCGTGCCGCGGTAGCCCGTGCCCACCCGCGCCGCGATCCCCTGCGAGCGCCACAGGAACACCGCCGCGTGGGCGATGTGCACGCAGTAGCCGATGCGGCTGCCGAACAGGAAGTCGGCCGTGGGATCGCTGGCCCCCGCGTGACGCTCGGAGGTGGAGTAGGTGATGTGCTCGTCGAGCCACAGCTTGATCGCGAGCGCCTGCGCAAACGGATCGGTGCGGCGCTCGGGCGGCAGGGTGGCCACGATCTCCGCGGCCAGCGTCGCGTAGCGTGGGTCGTCGGGCATGCGCACGTAGTACTCGCGAACCTCGGGCGCCCACGCAGGATCGTAGGCGGCGCGCTCGAGCAGCCCCGCGTAGTCGATCGACTGCGCGCGCGACTCGAACCCATAGGCGCGCACGAAGCGGTTGGGCTCGGGGTTGCGCTCGGGGTGCAGCGACACCGGCGACTCGAGCGAGAACGGCCGCGTGTGCTTGACCGCGAGGAACACGAGGCCGCTCACCGCCTGCCGCCCCGCTTCGGGCGGCGGCTCGGCCACCTCGGTCGCGGTCGCCGGGAACGTCTTGGGCACGTCGCGATCGACATCGGGTCGGCGACTGTCCACGAGCCGCGAGCCGTTCCAGTGGGACCACGCGTCTTGGCGAAAGTAGAAGCCACCCGAGGGCGGCTCGTAGTCGTCGCCGAACAGCACCACCGCCATCGGAGCGGGAGAGCCCGTGCCGGCCGAGTCATCATCGAGCTGCGGCGGCTTGGGCGGGGGCTGGCCTCCGCCGCCCTTGCCCTCTTGCGCCTTGCCTTCTTGCGACTTGCCCTCTTGCGACTTGCCTTCTTGCGACTTGCCTTCTTGTGCCTTGCCTTCTTGCGACTTGCCTTCTTGCGACTTGCCTTCTTGCGACTTGCCGCCGCCCTTGCCCTCCTGCGCCTTGCCGCCGCCCTTGCCCTCGCCGCGCTCGGGCTGGCCGGCGCCGCCCTTGCCCTCGCCGCGCTCGGACTTGCTTCCCCCGGCATTGCCGCCGTCCTTGCCGCCCCCGGCCCCGCCGCCCGCATTGCCGGGATCGGTGGGCAGCGGATCGTCGCCGCGCTCGTCACCGGTGAGCCCGAGCTCGTTGCCGGCCTTGGGCTCCGGCAGGCCGGTCAGGTCGAGCATGCTCACCCCGAGCACCACGAGACCGACCAGCACGGGCCACGAGAGCGGAGACACGCGCCGATCGGGACGCGCCATCAGCAGCCCCGCCAGCACCAAGGCCAGCGCCCCGCCGATCGCGAGCAGCACGTGCGGGGGTGGCAGCCCCACCTCGAAGGCCCAGTCCGAGAGCCACAGCGGGCGCGTGACCACGCCATCGCGGTGGGGCGCGAGCGGGAGCACGACCGCCAGCACCACCGCGACCAGCTCGAGACCCAAGAGCGAGGGCACGCGCACCGCGAGCATCCGCAGCCCGCCCGTGAGCGCGGCCGCACCGAGCCCAAAGCGCACCACCGTCGACAGGCGCATCGCCGTGCCGGGGCCCAGCGCCTCGACCACGGTGGTGCTGACCACGAGCCAGTGCGCGACCCATCCCCCGAGGAGGCCGAGCCCCAGCGCGCCGATCAGCAGCACGGGCAGGCGCACCCGCGTGAGCGCGAGCCCGTGGCCCACCAACGCGCCTGCGATCGCTCCGAGCACCACGGCGGCCACGCCCCACGAGGCCATCACGCTCCACGAGACCGCCGCCGCTGCGCCGCCGAGGACGAGCAGGCGTCCGATCAGCAGCGGCGCGCCACGCCAGCGCAGCCGAGCGCGTAGCTCCGCGAGCAAGCCCGGCGCGTCCCCGCGGCGATCACTCGCGCCCAGCCCTCCGCCGCCGGTCATGCGGCCTCCATCGCGCGCAGGTGCTCGGCCGTGTAGAGCTGCCCGGCTTGGCGATCGACCACCACGATCTTGGCCCCACGCAGCGCGTGCAGCACGGCCTGAAGCTCCGCGACGGTGGCGCAGGTGGGCTCGGCCGCGCGCGCGGGATCCTGCTGGCGCAGCGCCTCGACCCAGCGTCGCGAGCCGGCCCGCGAGATCCCATCGACGCAGATCACCAGCTCGAGGCGCTCGCCGTGCTCGCGCACCGCCGCCGCCACCGTCGCGAGCCACGGCCCCGGGCGCCCCGGCACGAACACCACCAGGCGCGAGCTCTGGCGCCCGCCGTGGCGCCCGATGAAGCCCGCGAGGTCGGCCCCTCCGCGCTCCTCGGCGGTGGCAGCCGAGCGCGTGAGCAGATCGAGCGCCATCCCCGGGGTCTCGGCCGGCGCGGGGCAGCCGTCGGCGCCGAGCGTCCAGCCCGTCCCGAGCGCGCCCACCGAGACCGCGAGCCGGGCCGCGCCCGCGGCCGCCTCGTCGGCGTGCCCGGTGACGAGATAGGCCGCGGTCTGGCGCGCGGGCGCGAGCGCTCGCTCGGGGGTGCGCACCAGCAGCTCGCGCGACTTGGCAAACACCTTCCACAGCACGAAGCGGATCGGATCGCCGGGGCTGTAGTGGCGCATGTCGAACGGCCCGCCCTCGGCCGGCGCCTCGGGGTGCGGCAGATCTTCGCCCGCCGACATC
Source organism: Nannocystaceae bacterium (assembly GCA_041600735.1). GTDB lineage: Bacteria > Myxococcota_A > Polyangia > Nannocystales > Nannocystaceae > Paraliomyxa. The sequence goes on along the minus strand of JBFIJN010000034.1, from coordinate 26,668 downwards.
CCGCGGATCACCTCGAGGTTGCGCAGCGCCCCCACGGTGGGCACGAAGCGCAGCGGCTGGTCGTCGCGCCACTGCCACGCCACGGCGCACAGGCCCAGCACGTCGCGCACCTGCAGGCGCCGCGTGACCCCGGGCACCACGCCGCGGCGGCGCCCGACCACCTGCTCGGTCAAGCGTCCGCGATCGACCACGATGCGCAGCTCGGCGGGTGGGTGCACCCAGGTCCACGTGACGTCGACGAGCGGGATCCAGCGCACGCCGCCGAGCGAGAACCCGGTGCGATGGGGAAAGCCACACTCCACCTCGACCACCTCGGCGATCGCGGTGCGGCGGCGCAGGTGCAGCCACAGGCCCAGCGCGGTGGCGAGCACCACGAGCAGCCCGAGCACGGTGAGGGCCACGAACGCACCGCCCACCACCAACAACACGAGATCGAGGCGGCGCAGGCCGTAGAGCCACAGTGCCGCGCTCGCCGTGCCCGCGACGAACACGCCCGAGAGCGTGAGCGGGAACAGGTCCGCCCCCCGCCTCACGGCCTGGATCACCGAGCGGATCTTGGTACCTCGCACGCGCGCCATCAGGGCGCCCGCATCGTCTCAGACCGCGTCCTCGGCGTCATCTCCACCTGGCGGTCACGCGGCGCGGGCTCGCGGATCCACGGCGTCGCGAGACCCTACGAGCCCTCCGCGCGGATCGAGGGCGCGGCGCCTCAGCGACCCGCGGCCTTGCGCCACGCGGGGCGCTCGCTGAGTCGCCCCCACCATGCCGCGACATTCTTGCGCGCCAGGATCCGCTCGCGAGCCTCGGTGCCCATCGCGTACTCGAGGTACGGCGCATAGCAGATGTCTGCGAGCGTGAGCTGGTCCCCGCAGAGGTAGGTCTTGCCCTCGAGCGCGGCATCGAGGACGTCGCACGCACGGTCGAGCCCCTGGCCCGCGGCCTCGAGCACCTCGGGCGCCTGCGGGCGCTTGAAGATCGAGTGATAGATGAACTTCATCGCGTGCGGGGTGAAGTTCGAGGTCTCCACGCTGATCCACTGCTCCATCGTGGCCCGCGCCTTGGGATCGGAGGGCGTGAGCTCGTGCCCCGCCTTCTCGTCGATGTAGCGCATCATCGCGCGCGACTCGAACAGCGGAAATCCATCGTCGAGGGCAGGCACCTGCCCAAACGGCTGGCGCGAGAGGTGCTCGGGCTGCTTGTGCTCGCCCTTGCCGAGATCCACCACCACGAGCTCGAACGGCGTGGCCGTCTCGTAGAGCGTGAACAGGGTCTTGCGGGTGCACGTGCTCATGGGATTGCCGAACAGCTTCATGGTGCGGGTACGCTAGCACCGGGCCGAGTGAGCGCCTCCCGGACGTCGCTGCGCAATCTGTGCGCAAGCGCGCAATCACGGCAACCGATGTCACCGGGGAGCTGCGCCCAGGCGCTTGCTCCCAGCTCCTCGATGATGGGACGCTGATGCCCATGGCCTACTTCCGCACCGCCCTTGCTCTCGCGCTGCTGCTCACCGCCTGCCCCGGCGGCGGCTCCTCATCGTCGGGCGACACGGGCACCGGCACCACCTCGGGACCGGTCTCCAGCGACTCCAGCAACGATCCTTGCCCGATGGGCTCGCCGTGCGGCACCGAGTGCGTGTTCCTCGGCAGCGATCCCAACAACTGTGGGTCCTGCGGCAACGTCTGCCCGGCCGGTGTCGATTGCATCGCCGCTCAGTGCCTCGACACCAACCCGTGCGACGACGGGGGCGGCTACCCCTGCCCCGGTGGCTGTGTCGACCTCGAGAACGATCGCAACAATTGTGGCGACTGCGAGAACGTCTGCGAGGGCATGGACGCCTGCATCGAGGGCGACTGCATGACGCCAGGGAGCGACAGCAGCGGCACCGCGGGCAGCGACACCACCCCCGGCACGACGACGGACGGCGGCAGCACCAGCAGCACCAGCGGCACGACCAGCGGCGGCAGCAGCTCGACCGGCGGCGTGTGACCGGCGCCTCGTGCTCCGCGCCCTGGGCTCGGCGCTACCTCGCCGAGCACCCCCCGCCCGCGCCCTCCTCGGGGGGGTAGAACGCGGGCGGCTTGACCACGACCTTCGGATCCTCGGCCGCGACCGCCTTCAGGCAGTCGACCCGACGAAACACCGTCGGCTCGTTGATCGACACGCCACCGTCGTTGTTGACCGCCTGGAACTCCAGCAGTTCGGCATCGAGCGGCCCGGTGAAATTGTCGAGGTTGTAGCCGCCCACGAACTCGCCGCACAGGACCGCGTCGAGCCGCCACTCACCCACGCCGCCGAACGTGATCAGGCCCGGGTCGACCCGCCCGACCGCGTCCATCGACACGTCGTAGCGCAGCTCGCCCTCGCACTGCCCCGGCTCGCTGCGATCGGCGTCGCCACGCCAGCTCTCGTTGCGGATCGTCCCGCGTAGATCCGCGGTGCCGTCGATGCGGTGGATCTCGAGCGTGAAGATCGTCCACTGACGCCGATCGGTGCGGTAGTCGTGCGACTTCCAGATCCCCTCGACCGGGTCCTCGCACTGGGCCGGCGGGGGCAAGCGCGCGCGCTGCTCGGCGACCGTGCCGGCGGGCGCGCGCCGGGGCACCATCATCCCGAGCACCACGAAGGCCCCGAGCGTGGAGAGCCCCAGCCACGACTGGAGCTGTGTGCGACGGCGCGATGCCATGAAGACGCGCCATGGTCTCACGAAGAACGGGAGGCCAGGGCTCATGCCCCGACCTCCCGCCGAAATCAGCGCCTCGCGGGCGCCGCAGCCCTACGCGGGCCTCACGATTGCGTGATGTTGAGGACCCAGGGCCCCGTGGCCCCGTTGAAGCCGTCGACCACCACGAGCACGACCTGGCCCGCGGCCATGTTGAGCACGAGCTGCGACTGGAGACCAGCCCCCGCATCGTCGTTGCAGGACAGCTCGGTCGCACAATCGGCGAACAGGCTGAGCTTGGTGTCGTAGGCAGAGCCGAACGTATCGAACGTGAACATCCCGGCGGCCGGCGCCGTGAAGATCATGACCTGGTCGTTGCCCCCGGCCCCGCCGCACGAGCCGTTGAGGTCATCGTCGGAGCCCGCCGTGTTGCCCATGGCCACCGCGGGCCCCGTGGAGCTACCGATGTCGGTGTCGGAGCAAGCGAAGCCACCGCCGCCGGGGCACGAGCCGCCCACGCCGTCGCAGTTCGGATCCGCGATCGCCTCGTTGGCACACTGCGCGTCCCACTCGGTGTCGCAGCAGAACGGATCGCCGAGGCAGACCGAAGCCTCGCACCCCGGGTCATCACAACCCGGCGAGCCGTTGGCCGCACAGCAGTCGCCCGCCGGACCTCCGGGACACGAGCCGCCCACGCCATCGCAGTTCGGATCCGCGATCGCCTGGTTGGCACAGGCCACGTCCCACAGCGTGTCACAGCAGAACGGATCCGCCGCACACACCGAGGCCTCGCAGCCCGGGTCGTCACAACCCGGGGTGCCGTTGGGGGCACAGCAATCGCCGCTGCCACCGCCCGCGGGGCACGAGCCGCCCACGCCTTCGCAGTTCGGATCCATGTTCGCCGCGTTGGCGCAGACCATGTCCCACTCCGTGTTGCAGCAGAACGGATCGACCGCACAGATCGACGCCTCGCAGCCGGGGTCGTCGCAGCCCGGGGTGCCGTTGGCCGCACAGCAGTCACCACCGCCGCCGCCACCGGGGCACGAGCCGCCCACGCCGTTGCACGCGGGCTCGACGTTGGCCGCGTTGGCGCAGACCATGTCCCACTCCGTGTTGCAGCAGAACGGGTCGACCGCGCAGATCGCCGCCTCGCAGCCCGGGTCGTCACAACCCGGCGTTCCGTTGGCCGCACAGCAGTCACCACCGCCGCCGCCACCGGGGCACGAGCCACCCACGCCCTGACACGCGGGATCGGCCGTCGCCGCATTGGCGCAGATATTGTCCCATTGCGTGTCGCAGCAGAACGGGTCCGCTGCACAGATGGCGTTGGTGCAGCCCGGGTCGTCGCAGCCCGGCGTTCCGTTGGCCGCGCAGCAGTCCCCGCCGAAGTTGGCGCAGCCCGAGGTGTCGTAGTTCGAGCAGTCGCCCATGCAGCCGAGCGCTCCGCCGTCGAAGCCCTGCGTCGTGCAGTCTTGCCCGCCAAGGTCCGCGCCGTCGCAGACCTCCGCGCCCTCGATGACGTCGTTGCCGCAGACCTCGTTGGTGCAGCCCGAGGTATCGAAGGCGCACCCGGGCGTGCAGCCCAGCGTTCCGCCCATGAAGCCCTGGCTCACGCAGGTCTCGCCATCGAGGTCGGCGCCATCACAGGCCTCCACGCCCTCGACCATGCCGTTGCCGCACATGAACGAGATGCAGCCCGTCGTGTCGAGCGAGCAGTCGTCGGCGCAGCCGAGCGTGCCGCCGTCGAAGCCCTGCGTCTCGCAGGTCTCGCCACCCACGTCGGTGCCGTCGCACTCCTCGGCGCCCTCCATGACATCGTTGCCGCACAGGCGGTTGGTGCAGCCCGAGGTGTCGAACGTGCAGTCGTCCGCGCAGACCACCGTGCCGCCGGTGAAGCCCAGGCCTTCGCAATCTCCGCCCGCGAGGTCGTCGCCGTCGCAGTCCTCGCCGGCATCGGCAATGCCGTCGCCGCACACGGGACCGGGTCCGGTCGATCCGTCCGAGCTCGAGCTCTCCGAGCTCTCCGAGCCGCTCGACTCCGAGGGTCCCTCGGTGGTGTCACCCGTCTGAGACGTGGTGGCTACGCCGGTCGAGTCGGGATCGACCGTCGTCATGCTGGTCGTTGGACCGTCGCCGGTGCTCGCCGACTCCGTCTCGCCCGTGGTGGTCACGCTCGGGACGTCGTCGGCACACGCTCCGCTCGCAAGTAGGAGTGCCACCGAGCCGGCGCGAAGCCAGTCCGATGACCATAGACATTTTGGCAGGCTCATCACGCGGGCAAAGGTACAGGAACCGGCCGCCCCGCCGAAACCAGAGAATCCCCACAGAGGGTCATTTCTGGCCGCCTACCAAGAACCGCCAAGTCAGGCATACCGCCCGACCTCGACGAGCGCCTGCTGCATCGTGCGGGCATCGCGAAAACGCTGCTCGGGGTCCTTGGCGCAGGCCTTGCGGAAGAACGCATCGATGGCCGTCGCCTTGCGCGGATCGGTATTGACGGACAGGTGCTGGCTGGGCGGATCGGGAGCTCGATCCCGCTGGCACGCGAGCAGCTCACGCGGGTGGCGATCGAAGAGGTCTTCGAAGGGATGATGCCCGGTGACCGCCTCATAGAAGGTCATGCCCAGCGCGTAGAGATCGGAGCGCGCATCGACGGGACCCTGGGGGCGGCTCTGCTCGGGCGGCAAGTAGCGCGGGTCGCCGAGGACGAGCCGTGGGTCCTCGGGCGTCTCGTCGCCCAGATCACGCGCCACGCCAAAGTCGAGCAGCTTCACCGTGCGCAGATCGGGGTCGTAGGCATCGCGCGTGACGAAGATGTTGGCCGGCTTGACGTCGCGGTGGACGATCCCGCGCAGATGCACGTAGCGCAGCGCATCGAGCACTTGGCGAAAGATCTCACAGACCACGTGCAGCGGCACGGTGCGGCCGCTCTGCATCGCGCCCAAGATGTCGCGCCCCTCGAGGAACTCCATCACGAACCAGAACAGCCCCTGCTCTTGGGTGGTGCCCACGTCGAGCACGCGCACCAGGTTGGGGTGGGTGAACGAGCCGCACAGCCGCGCCTCGCGACGAAAGCGACGCTGCTCGCCCTCGGGCACGTCGACCTTCATCACCTTCACGGCCACGTAGCGGTTCATCAGCGGATCAAAGGCCTTGTAGACCTTGCCCATGCCGCCCTCGCCCAGGTGGTGCAGCAGCTGATACTGCTTGGGAAAGCGGATCGTGGTGCCGGCCGGCAGCTCGACGACTTGCCGTTCTTCGGTCGCGAGGCGGGGCGTGCCGTCGTTCATGGCGGATCGACCGTACCCGGTTTGTCGGCCCGGCGCACCAGGCCCGTGCCCGCGACGACGACCCAGTCACCCTGCGGCGACTGCACGGTGACCGAGCCCGCATCGAGCCCGCGCAGCATCGCGCGCGCCACCGTCATCGGCCCCGGGCTCGGCGTCTCGATGCGCATGGGGTCGGCCTTCGGATCGGCGTGCACCACCGCGGCCTCGAGCACCGTCGCGGGCTGCCGACGCTGCGGGAGGCTCACCTTCAGCTCCAGGTCTGCGCCCTCGGCATCGGCCGAGAACGCATACACGTGCCCGATCACCGCCGGTCCCTTGCCCTTCTTGCCGCCTTGCGCGGGCGTCGGCACCTGCTCGTAGAGATCGAACAGGTGGAACATGACGCCGGGGGCCAGCGTCCGCGCGCGCTCGGCCGCCGCGAGCACCGTGTCGATGCGCGTGGCCGTGTGCGTGCCCGGAGCCACGGGCCCTTGCAGGATCTCGACATCGACCACGCGGTCGGGGGTGAGCAGCATGGAGACCAACAGCCAGCGCTCGGCCGTGGCCGCCGAGAGCACGGGTCGCTGCCCGTCGGCCCCGGGTCGCCAGCGCACGAACACCGCCTGGGCGGAGCGCCCTCCCGGGTCCACGTCGACCAGCGGCAGCACGGCGTCGGTGCCCGGGTCGCCCACGGTCATCATCCCGTCCACGTACGCCATGTGCAGCGTCTTCTCGAGCTGGTGCAGCAGGCGTCCGCGATCGTGCACCGAGACCAGGTCGTCGGCCGCGACCGGCCGCAAGACCCCGCCGAGCAGCTCCGAGGAGGAGTCGCGCTGCCCGACCTGCTCGAGGTCGTCCTCCTTGGGCCCGTGCGCGCAGCCGATCGCCGCCCCGCACCCGATCATGAGGGCCAGCGCCAGCCCAGCCTCGTGCAGTCTGCTCGCCCGACCCATGAGCCCGCAGCGTACTACCGCGCGATGTTCCGCGCCGGTCCGGGCCGCTCGGCGTCGACGCCCAGCTGCTCCTGTCGCTCGTACGCGTAGTAGCGCCGCAGCACCGAGCGCACGTACGCGCGCGTCTCTGCGAACGGCGGCACCCCGCCATACTTCTCCACGTTGCCGGCCCCCGCGTTGTAGGCGGCGAGCACCAGCACCATGTCGCCGTCGTAGCGATTGGCCAGCAGTCGCAGGTAGCGAGCGCCACCGTGGAGGTTCTGCCCGGGATCGTAGGCGTCGCGCACGCCGAGCGCCTTGGCGGTCTTGGGCATCAGCTGCATCAGCCCGACCGCGCCCGCGCGCGAGACCGCCTGCGGGTGATAGTTGCTCTCGGTGTGCACCACCGCCCGCAGCAGCGACTCGGGCAGCTGGTAGCGCTGCGACGCCGCGCGAATGAAGCTGTCGTAGCGATGCAGCCGCTCGGAGTCGGCCCGCACTGGCGCGCGTGCACCCTCCGTGCGGCCCGCCGCCCGACCGCGCGCGACATCATCCCCGGCGCTGCCCTCGAGCGTCTTGTAGAGCGACCAGTCGCCGCGGCTGCGCCCCGGGACGTTGGTGATGTGCATGACGCCGTTGGCGTCGGTATAGGCGTAGTAGTTGTTGCGCTCCGCTCGGGCCGGCGAGGCTGCACCCGCGAGGCCCCCGAGCAGCGCCGCGAGCCCCCACGCCAGTCCCCAGCTGTGCCCGCGCCTCACCGGGCCAACCATAGCCCGGCGCGGCCGCTCGGGCGAAAAAATCCCGAGCACCGCGCGCACGCCCATTCACGCCGGCCCACGCCCCACCCACGCGGAGCCGCGCGCCGGGACGAGAGCCTACTTGCTCTCTTCCTTCAGGCTGATCGAGCCGATGTCGTAGACCTGGCCTTCCTTCATGTCGGCGCCATACTCGGACCCGTAGGTGAGCTGCCACTTGTTGCCGACCTTCACCGCCAGGCCGTAGGCGCCCAGCGGGACCTCCTTCATCTCGAAGTTGCCGTCGGCGTCGGTGGTCGACACGCGGCGCGTGGGCGAGTCGGCGCAGGGCGACTTGGTGAAGAACGAGCTCGGCTTGGGGCAGATCTCGACGTCGGTCCCGGCCAGGCCCGCCCCGCCGCGCAGCACCTTGCCCTTGAGCCCGCCGTGCTTGACCGGGCCGACCTCGCCGGGGAGCTCGGGGCCCGCTCCGGCCACGCCGATCACCTCGATCTGACCCACGAGCTCGTCGATGCTGCCCGACATCCACTCCACGCGCTCGGCCGCGGGGCCCACGATGGCCACGCCCGCGTCGGTCGCGATCCACACGCGCCCCGAGTCATCGGTCGCGACATCCTCGATGCGATCGGCCTTGAAGTCCTTCTTGGCCTTGTAGTTGGTCTTGCTGCCGTCGGGCATGATGCGAGTGACCACGTCGATGCTGGTCTTGAGCCCGCCCACCCCGGCGGCCGAGAACCCGAGGTCGCTCAGCATCGCGAACTGCTTGGCCACCTTGACCGTCTCGAGCGCATCGGGGGCGCTGATCTTGAGCATCGTGCCCGAAGCGATCGCGTAGGCGATGCCCTCGGGGCCGGTCGCCACGCCGTCGAAGAACGCCTGGCGCTTGAACTGCTTGGAGATGTCGACCGTGGTCCACGTCTCGCCGTCGCGCAGGTGCAGCGCGTTGGCCGAGGTGACCCACACGCGGTCCTGGCCATCCACGGCCACGCCGCGGATCAGCGTCACGTCGGCGCCGAGGACCGCCTTCTCCTCGGTCTTCCAGGCCGCGCCGTCCCAGAACGAGATCCCCTTGTAGCCGACCGCCCAGAACTTCCCGTCCTTGGTGACGGCAAAGTCCTCGAGCGAACCGGTGTCGCCGCCGATGCGGGTCGCGGCCACGACCTTCGCCTTGGCGCCCTCGAGCTTCACCACGCCGTCGAAGCCCAGCAGGTACATCCCGCCGTCCGGGCCCTGGCTGATCTCGCGCACGAGCTTGTCGGGGCCGCCCTCGACCTTGGTGAACTGGCCGGCGTCGAGCATCACGATGCCCTTGTCGCGCACCGCGAAGTAGGCCGGGCCCGGCTTGCCGGGCTCGAGCGCAGCGCTGGGGGCCTCGGCCTCGCCGCCCTCGGCCGCTGCTTCCTCGCCGCCCTCGGCCGCCGCCTCCTCGCCACCGTCGGCCGCCTCGACCTTGGTGTCGTCGGCCTTGGTGTCCCCGGCCTGCTTCTCGTCGGCGGCCTTCTTCTCGTCCGCCTTCACGTCCTCCGCCTTGGCGTCGGCCTTCTTCTCGTCGGCCTTCACGTCGGCCTTCTTCTCGTCGGCCTTGGTGTCCTTGGTCTCCGCGCCCTTGTCACAGGCGGTGAAGAGGGCGGCCGTGGCCAGGAGCGTGAGGCTGATGCGTCGGATCTGCATGGGTGGGGTGTCTCCGGTGGGCGGCGCAAGCGCGCAGGGCGGCGCCGCTCGTCATGACGGGGCCGCGGGCGCGAGGTTGCACCTGGAGACATCCCGCGTTCCACCCCCGGCCCGGGTTCGAGCGCGCGACCTAGCTCACCGAGCCAACCGGCGAACGAGCCGGCCCGCGCGCTGATACGCTCCCCGCCACCGTGGACCGCACCCCCGTCCATCGCTCACGCACCCTGGTCATCGGTAGTGGCCTGGCGGGCCTCTACTTCGCGCTGCAGGTCGCCGACCGCGGGCCGGTGACCGTGCTGACCAAGGCGCTTCCGCAGAGCTCCAACACCCAGTGGGCGCAGGGCGGGATCTCGGCCGTCTTCCACATGGACGACACGCTCGAGGCGCACGTGGCCGACACGCTGCACGTGGGCGCGGGGCTGTGCAACGTGGGCATGGTGGAGCGCACGGTGGCGCGCGCGCCCGGGCTGGTGCGCGATCTCGCCGACTCCTACGGCGTGCGCTTCGATCGCGAAGCCGGCAGCGACGACGCGCCGTTCAAGCTGGGTCGCGAGGGTGGCCACAGCCACCGCCGCGTGGTGCACCACCACGACATGACGGGCGCCGAGCTCGTGCGCGCGCTGCTGGCCGCGGCCGCGGCCCATCCCAACATCACCGTGCTCCCGCATCAGATGGTGGTGGACCTCTTGTCGTGGACCAAGGTCGACGGCACGCGCGGCTGCTTTGGCGCGTATGCGCTCGACACCCGCACCCAGCAGGTGAGCGCCCACGTGGCCGCCGTCACCGTGCTGGCCGCGGGCGGGGCCGGCAAGGTCTACCGCTACACGAGCAACCCCGACGTCGCGACCGCCGACGGCGTGGCGATGGCCTATCGCATCGGGGCCACCGTGGCCAACCTCGAGTTCATGCAGTTCCACCCCACCTGCCTCTATCACCCCGAGGCCAAGAGCTTCTTGGTCAGCGAGGCGGTGCGGGGCGAGGGCGGGATCCTGCGCCGTCGCGACGGCAGCGACCTCATGAAGGATCGGCACCCGATGGGCAGCCTCGCCCCACGCGATGTCGTGGCGCGGGAGATCGACGCCGAGCTCAAGCGCTCGGGCGAGCCGTGCGTGCACCTCGACGTCACCCACCTGCGCCCCGAATTCCTGCGCGAGCGCTTCCCCGGGATCCACGATCGCTGCCTCGCGCTCGGCCTCGACATCACCACCTCGCCGATCCCGGTGGTCCCCGCGGCGCACTATATGTGCGGCGGCGTGGTGGTCGATCCATGGGGGCGCACCGACGTGCCGGGCCTGTTCGCGATCGGCGAGGTCGCGATGAGCGGAATGCACGGCGCGTGTCGCCTGGCCTCCAACAGCCTGCTCGAGGCGGTGGCCCTGGCCGCGGGCGCGGCCGAGGTCTGCGACGAGCAGCTGCGCGAGCCCCCGAGCAAGGTGGCCGAGTGGAACGATGCCGCCGCGGTCGACTCCGACGAGGCCATCATGGTGAGCGCCAACTGGGAAGAGATGCGCTCGCTCATGTGGAACTTCGTGGGCATCGTGCGCTCCGACAAGCGGCTCGAGCGGGCGCGTCGGCGCGTCGAGATGCTGCGCGAGGAGATCCACGAGTACTACTGGCGATTCCGCGTCACCCGCGATCTGCTCGAGCTGCGCAACATCGCGCTGGTCGGGCACCTCATCATCGAGTGCGCGCGCCGACGCAAGGAGAGCCGCGGCCTGCACTACACGCTCGACCACCCCGAGCCGAATCCCGAGTTCATGTGCGACACGGTCTTCAACAAGCGTCAGGGGCCCGACGCGTGAGCGGCTCGAGGACGAGGATGGTCTTCATGGCCACGACGCTGCGGCTGCTGCCGCTCGCGCTGCTCGTCGCGTGCAGCCACGGCCCGCGCCGAGGGCAGGCGCGCTCGCCCGCCCGCCTGCGCGACGCCCACGTGGCGGCGCTGAAGGCCGACGACCCCGCGACCGCCTATGCCCTGCTCGCCCCGCAGCTGCGCGAGGCCGTGCCCTACGAAGAATTCGCGGCGCGCTGGAAGACCGATGCGGTCGAGCACCAGCAGGCCGTTGCCGCGGCCGAGGCCCTGCCGCCCGAGCTCGAGGCCCCGATCTACGGCGGCACCACAGTCCACACCGGCGGGCGGGTGCTGCAGTGGACGCAGGTCGCCGACGAGCTCCAGGTGGTCGACGGGCTTCCCGGTCGACCCGACACCAGCACGCCCGCGCAGGCGGTGCGGGCGTTCGTCGCCGCCGTGCGCAGCGCCGACCTGGCGGAGCTGCGGGGGCTGCTGAGCGAGAGCCTGATCGACGCCGTCGACGAGGACTGGAGCGACCGCGCCGACGCGATCGAGCGGGCGCTCTCCGTGCCGGGCGCGCTGGATCTGAGCGCCGACCTGCGCCGGGCGGAGCTCCGCTACGAGGTCGGGCGAATGATCACGCTGGAGCAGACACCGCAGGGCTGGCGCATCACTGGACTGCGCTAACTGCGTTTAGCGCTCACTGCGCAAGGGGGGTGGAGACCCGCCTCGCCCCGAATGCGCACACCAGCCGCCCGGGGGCGCGGAGCCGAGCCCACGGGCTCCAGCATGAGGCCTGCGAGCAAGCGGCCCAAAATGTGCCGCCTCGGCGGGCTACGCGCCTTGCCATCGCCCCTGTCACGAGTCAGAGGGAGGACCAACGCGTATGCAACCGTCCTTTACGATCGGTGACAAGTCCGTATATCCCGCCCATGGCGTTGCGGACGTTGTCGGCCTCGACACCAAGACCGTTGGCGGCGATCAGATCGCCTTCTACCACCTCCGCGTGGTCGGCTCCGGCCTCAAGATCATCGTTCCCGTCGACAAGGCCGAAGAGAATGGGATGCGCTCGGTGGCCAGGCCCGAGGAGATCGACGCCATGTTCGAGCTCCTGCGCGACCACGAGATCCCCAACGACCGCCAGACCTGGAACCGCCGCTATCGGGGATTCATGGAGAAGATCCGCACCGGCTCGCTCTTCGAGGTCGCCGAGGTCTTCCGCGACCTCTCGCTGCTCAAGACCCGCAAGGCCCTCTCCCACGGCGAGCGCCAGATGCTCCGCACCGCCCGGGACCTGCTGGTGCGCGAGCTGGTCGAAGCGCAATCCACGCCGGAGGCCGAGATCATCCTCGCCCTCGAGGCCCCATTCCAGCCCGCCCACTAAATCCACCGCCCGGCCTCGCATGGCTCACGGCCCTGCCCCTTTGCCTGGGGCGGGGTTGGGGCTAATAACCGGCGCGTGGCGGACAACACCGAGCAGGTGAACATCCAGATCTGTACCGACCCGTGGGAGCTGGTCGAGGTCGACGCCTTCGTGTGTCCGACCAACTCGACCGGGGTCATGACGAGCTACCCGGCCTCCAAATTCCGGGATCTCGCGGGCGCAGAGATCGAGCAGCAGGTGCGGGCCCACGCCCCGCTGGCGGTCGGCGCGGCGTTCGTCACCGCCGCGGGCCCGATGCGAGCCAAGCACCTGATCCACGTGGCCAACACCGACGAGCCCGGCGGTCGCGTGCAGGTCGAGGACATCCTTCGCGCAACGGCCGCGGTTCTCGTCGCCTGCCAGGTCAAGGGATTCTCCAGCATCGCGATCCCCCTGATGGGGGCGTTCGATCAGGGGATCCCGGCCGAGGAAGCCGCTCGCGCAATCCACAGCGAGTTCCGCTCCTATCGCGGTGATCGCCCGCTCCAGGTGCTGCTGATGGCCAAGGACGCCGACGAAGTCGAGGTGTTCGAGATGGCCATCGAGGGCACGGGCTAGCGGTCGCAGACGGCCGCGTGCTGTGGTAGTAGAGGCCGCGCACCGGACCTTCGCTCCATGGCCGAATCGTACCTCCCCGCACTGCTGTTCGTCCTCTTTGCCGCGGGCTTCGCGGCTCTGATGCTGGGGCTCACCATGGTCCTTGGCCCCAAGCGGGCCACGGTGATCAAGGATGAGCCCTTCGAGTGTGGAAGCGAGCCCATCGGCAGCCCACGCGTCAAGTTCAGCGTCAAGTTCTACCAGGTCGCGATCCTCTTCCTGGTGTTCGACATCGAGGTCGCCTTCCTCTACCCGTGGGCCTCGCTGTTTCGCGAGCTCAGCTGCAACGGCTCGCTCGACGCGGCGGGCGTGTGCATCGGCGAGCCCTCGCTGTTCGGCCTCGTCGAGATGCTGATCTTCCTCGGCATCCTCGTCCTCGGCCTGGCGTACATCTGGCGCAAGAAGGCCCTCGACTGGGTCTGAACGACAGGACGTGATCGCATGAGCCACGACAACCCCACGTTCGTCCCCACGATGCTGCAAGACGCGGTGAACTGGGCGCAGAAGTACAGCCTGTTCACCTACCCGTTCGCCACCGCGTGCTGCGCGATGGAGTTCATGTCGACGATGGGCCCGCGCTACGACATCGCGCGCTTCGGCGCCGAGTTCCCGCGCTTCTCGCCGCGACAGGCCGACCTGCTCATCGTGATCGGCACGATCACCGAGCGTCAGGCCCCGGTGCTGCGTCGCATCTACGACCAGATGCCCGATCCCAAGTGGGTGATGGCGTTCGGCGTGTGCGCCTCGACCGGCGGCTTCTATCAGAACTACACGGTCACGCCGGGCGCCGACCAGGTGATCCCGGTCGATGTCTACGTGCCCGGCTGCCCGCCCCGCCCCGAGCAGGTGCTCGATGGCCTGATGGCGCTGCAGCGCCGCATCCAAGAGCACCGCGGTCACTCCCAGGCCGAGCTCGGCAACACCGCGTCGATCGGCTATCGCGATCGCCGGCACCTGCCCGTGCTGCCCGACGGCACCAGCATGACCCTCGGCGCCGACGAGCGCATGCCCAAGGACGGCCGCGTCCGCTGACCTCTCACCCGCGGCTCGCCCACCGAGCCGCGCCGCCGAGCCCTGCCATGGCCCAACGCGTCCTCGACATCCTCCAAGAGCGCCTCCCCCACGCCTTGCTCGAAGCCGGTAGCTACGTGGGCGACGAGATGGCGCTCATCGATCGCGACCATCTCCTCGAGGTGCTCACGCTCTTGCGTGACGACCCCGAGCTCGACTTCGCCATGCTCACCGACCTCACCGTGGTCGACTGGCTGGGGCAGAGCCCGCGCTTCGAGGTCGTCTACCAGCTCTACAGCTTGCGCCACAAGCACCGCGTGCGGCTGAAGGTGGGCGTCGGCGAGGAGGAGCCCGAGTGCTGGGTGCCCACGGCCACCTCGCTGTGGCACTCCGCGGCGTGGGCCGAGCGCGAGGCGTGGGACCTCTACGGCGTGCGCTTTCGCGGTCACCCCGACCTGCGTCGCATCCTCATGTACGAAGAGTTCGTGGGCCACCCGCTGCGCAAGGACTACCCGCAGAATGCACGTCAGCCGCTGATCCGCCGGCCCGACGCGCCGTCCACCGACGACCAGACCACTCGCTTGCTGGCCAACAGCCACGACCGCCGCGTCGAGTAAGGCAGCCGACCCGTGTCCGCCGCAGCCCAGACCAAGAGCGCCTCTTCTCCGCCCGCCGTCGCCTCGACCCTCGCCCAGACCTACGACGCCTCTGGGCGTCAGGCCGGCGAGCTGCGTCTGTCCCCCTCGATGCAGCAGTTCGCCGACGAGGCCGAGCTGCTGCCCACCGAGGAGGTCATCATCAACATGGGCCCCTCGCACCCCGCGATGCACGGCACCGTGCGCGTGGTGCTGCGCATCGACGGCGAGCTCATCAAGGACGCCGACGTGCAGGTGGGCTACCTGCACCGCGGGTTCGAGAAGGAGTGCGAGGCCTCGACCTACTCGCAGATCTTCCCGTACGTCGATCGGCTCAACTACGTCTCGCCGATGCTCAACAACGTGGGCTTCGCGATGGCGGTCGAGAAGCTGCTCGGCATCACCGACCAGGTCCCCGAGCGCGCCGAGTACATCCGCGTGATCGCCGGTGAGCTCGCCCGCGTGAGCGACCACCTCACCTGCATCACCGCGTCGCTCGCCGAGCTCGGCGGCCTCACCACGTTCTTCTACGGCAACCGCGCCCGCGAGCACGTGTGGGACCTGCTCGAGGAGCTGTCCGGCGCCCGCCTCACCCACAGCTATGCGCGCATCGGTGGCGTGGCCTGGGACCTCACCGAGAGCTTCGACGAGCACGTCCGCGCCAAGCTGGTGAAGATCCGCGCCTACATCGTCGACATCCGCAAGCTGGTGGAGCGCAACCGCATCTTCCTCGATCGCATGGAGGGCGTGGGCTTCATCTCCGGCGCCGATGCGATCTCGTACGGGATCACCGGTCCGGTGCTGCGCGCCAGCGGCGTCGAGTACGACGTCCGGAAGGATCATCCCTACTCCGTCTACGACCACTTCGACTTCGAGGTGCCGGTGGCCGACGGCTGCGACAACCTCGCGCGCTACCTGGTGCGCATCGAGGAGATGGAGCAGTCGATGCGGATCGTCGAGCAGGCGCTGGTGCAGATTCCACCGGGGCCCGTGATCATCGACGACCCCATCATCGCGCTACCGGCCAAGCGCGAGGTCTACAATTCCATCGAGGGCATGATCGCCCACTTCAAGCTCATCATGGACGGCATCAAGGTCCCGCCCGGCGAGGCCTACAGCTTCACCGAGGGGGGCAACGGGGAGCTCGGCTTCTACGTCGTGAGCGACGGCTCGGGGCGCCCCTACAAGTGTCGCTGCCGGCCTCCGTCCTTCTACACCACGTCCGCGCTGCGCCAGCTGATCGTCGGGGCCAACATCGCGGATGTCGTGCCCATCTTCGGCTCGATCAACATGATCGGCGGAGAGTGCGACCGCTAGCCATGCCCCTTCGCAACCGCCTCGGGCAAACCGGTAACCCAACGCATGGCCAACCACGATAGCCGCTCCACGACTTCCACCGTTCCGCCTACGCCGGGCACGATCCCGCCGCTCGGCGCGGGGCCGTCTCCCCGCGTGGGCGTCGACCCCCGCCCGGCACCACCCGAGGGCTGGGCCCCGCCGCACGCACCCAACCTCGGGGCGACGCCGGTACCCAACGCCGACGGCACCGTCGACACGGTGACCCTCACGATCGATGGCCAGGAGGTCACCGTCGCCAAGGGCACCAACGTGCTCGAGGCCGCCAACCTGCTCGGCGAAGAGGTGTGCCACTTCTGCTACCACCAGGGGCTGTCGATCGCGGCCAGCTGCCGTCAGTGCCTGGTGGAGATCGAGAAGATGGGCAAGCTCCAGCCCTCGTGCCAGGTGACCGTGGGCCCGGGCATGGTGGTGCACACCAAGAGCCCGCAGGTGCTCAAGGCGCGCCAGGAGATGCTCGAGTTCACGCTCAAGAATCACCCGATCGACTGCCCGATCTGCGACAAGGCTGGCGAGTGCACGCTGCAGCGGCACTACATGGATCACGACCACCAGCTCACGCGGGTCGATGTTCCGAAGATCCGCAAGCCCAAGCACAAGGACATCGGCCGCGAGATCGTGCTCGACTCCGAGCGCTGCATCCTGTGCAGCCGCTGCGTGCGCTTCTGCGAGGAGATTCCGGGCACGGCCGAGCTCACCATGACCCACCGTGGTGATCACCAGGAGATCGACATCGCGAGCGCGAACCACCGGCTCGACAACGCGTACTCGATCAACACCGTCGACATCTGTCCGGTCGGGGCCCTCACCGCCAAGGACTTCCGCTTCGCGATCCGGGCGTGGGAGCTCACCGCTACGCCCACCACCTGTCCGGGCTGCGCCACGGGCTGCGCGGTCGAGCTGCACACCAAGCACGAGCAGGCCTACCGCCTCGTGCCGCGCCACGATGCGGCCGTCAACGGCCACTGGATGTGCGACGAGGGCCGCTATACCTACAAGGAGCTCGATCCCAAGGCGCGGGTCCACCACGCCGAGATCGACGGCAAGCAGGTCTCGCTGCCCAGCGCGGTGGCCGAGGTCGCCGAGCGCCTGCTGGGCGCGCGCAAGCTCGCGGTGGTGTTCTCGGCGAGCGCCACCAACGAGGCCAACGATGCGCTGCGCGAGCTGGCCGAGGCGCTCGCCCGCCCGCTGCGGGCCTCCGCCCACACCACGGGCCAGCGCACCAGCGCCCGCCTCGGCATCGAGGCCACCCGCTACGTGCTCGGGCACCCGCGCGGCGAGGGCGATGCGATCCTTCGCGACGCCGACAAGAACCCCAACACCATCGGGGCGCTCGCCGCCGCGGGCGACGTGGACAAGCACGAGGCCGAGCTCGCGCTCGAGCTCGCCGGGCGGGCCTACGACGCGGTGTTGTTCCTCGACGACAGCGGCGAGCTCTCGCAGGTCGCGCTGCAGGGCCTCGCGGGCATCACCTCGGTGTGCCTGGCCGCGCGCCGCACCCCGCTGGCCGACGCCTGCTCGATCGTGCTGCCCGCGGCCAGCTGGGCCGAGGCGCTCGGCACGTTCACCAATCGGCAGGGCCTCTTGCGCGTGGTGCAGCCCGCGTGGCGGCCCGAGCACGACCGCAAGCACCGCGCCGACTTGCTGCGCGAGCTCATGCTGGCCATGGGCCTGCGCAACGTGGCCACGGCCAAGGAGCGCACGCGCGTGCTCGCCGAGAAGCACCAGCACACCGAGCTGCTGGCGCTGGTCACCGATCCCCAGGCCATGCGCCCCACGCTGCTGCGCTGGGCCCACACGCGCGGCTAGCCGCTCGCGGCTCGCCCCTCGCCCTCGCCCCTCGCCGCCCGTCCTCCCTCCCATCCACCGAGACCGAGATGACCCACGTCGCCGCGATCTTCTCCTCCCTCACCGCGCCCTTCGTGTCGATGTGGGCGCGTCGCTCGGACGCCCGCGGCCTGCACGGCATGCTCGCGGTGTGCCTGACCGCCTGGCTCGGCCTCACGCTGAGCGCGTGCGACGAGCCGCCCACCGCCACGGAGACCGCCGTCTCCGTGCGCACCGAGCCCGGCGAGCTGATCTTCCACCCCGACACGCGGCCGGTGCAGGTCACGCTCGTCAACGTGAGCGACAAGCCCGTGGTCATCAGCCACGTGCGCGTCGACGAGCAGAGCTCCGACTGGACCGCCTTCGCAGTCGGCGAGGACGCCAAGACCACCCAGGTCGCGCCCGGTGAGAGCACCCGCTTCCACGTCGGCGCCGATGCCAGCTACTTCATGGGGCCCGGCAACGTCGCGCCCGTCGTCGCCAACGGCGACGAAGACGACGTGGTCGCCGCCGACGAGTACCGCACGGGTCAGGCCCGCGTGGTGTTCACGGTCGACGACAAGGACCACGTGGGCGTCCCGATCCGCTTCGAGAATCCCTCGTGGGTCGGCCGCTACCTCGGGCCCGCGCTCATCAAGATCCTGCTGCTGGTGATGGGCTTCATCATGCCGCTGGCCTCGCTGCTCACGTGGATGGAGCGCAAGCAGAGCGCGATGATGCAGGACCGGCTCGGCCCCAACATGGCGGCCCTCGAGATCGGTCCGCTCAGCCTGCGCTTGTGGGGCATCCCGCACTTCATCGCCGACGGCGTGAAGATGCTGTTCAAGGAGGACTTCATCCCCCGCAAGGCCCACCGCGCGCTGTACTCGCTCGCGCCGCTGTTCGCGTTCGTGCCCGCGCTGGTGGTGTTCGCGATCGTCCCGTTCGGCGACGGCCTCTGCTACGACCGCCTGCTCGAGCCGCTCTCGCAGGCCGATGTCTCGCAGTGCGCCGACGGCCGCGGCGGCACGCCGCTGCAGATCGCCCAGATCGACGTGGGCCTGCTCTACTACTTCGCGGTCGCCTCGCTCGCCACCTACGGCACCGCGCTGGCCGGGTGGTCCAGCTACAACAAGTGGGCGATCTTGGGCGCGCTGCGGGCCTCCGCCCAGATGATCTCGTACGAGGTCGCGATCGGCCTCACGCTCGTGGGCGCGCTGCTCGTCTACGGCACGCTCGAGCCCCACGGCCTCGTCCGCGCGCAGCTCGACAGCCACTGGGGCATCGTGCTCCAGCCCATCGCCTTCGTGCTGTTCTTCACCGCGGCGATGGCGGAGACCAAGCGTGCGCCCTTCGACCTTCCCGAGGGCGACTCGGAGATCATCGGGTACTTCATCGAGTACTCGGGCATGCGCTTCGGCCTGTTCTTCCTGGCCGAGTTCATCGAGGTCATCTTCATGTCGGCGATGCTGGCCACCCTGTTCTTGGGCGGCTGGAGCCTGCCGTTCGGGATGCTCGGCGCCAGCGGATTCTCGAGCCCGCTGATGGCTCAGCTGTTCCTCGCCGGCACCGGCGTGGGGCTCACCGCGCTCGGCGTGGCCGCCTGGCGCACCGCCAAGGCCGGCGAGCTGTTCGGGGCCACCGTGGCCCTGGTGGGCGTGCTGCACATCTTCGGCGCGGTCTGGTCGCTGTTCACGGGCTGGGGCACCGAGGTCCCCCACATCCTCGTGGTGGTGCTCGGCATGGTCGTCTGGGGCGCCAAGGTGTTCCTGCTGTGCGGGGTGCAGCTGCTGATCCGCTGGACGCTGCCTCGCTTTCGTTACGACCAGCTGATGAGCCTCGGATGGAAGGGGCTGCTGCCGCTGTCGATCGCCAACATCGTCGTCACCGCGATCCTCGTCTACTTGCTCATGTCGGGCTCCACCCCGGCGAACTAGCTGAAACAGGGCCCACGACCATGACCATCAGCGTCAAGAAGGTCTCGCTGCAGCGGACCACTCGCGATCAGATCTACCTGCCCGCGATCCTCGAAGGTCTGCTGACCACGGCACGCCACTTCTTCAAGAACACGTTCACGCCGGGTCACGGCGACGTGGAGACGCTCCGCTACGGCGAGCCCGGCGTCGACGTGAAGGACTACTACCCCGAGCGCTTCCGCGGGGTGCACCGGCTGATGTATCGCGAGGACGGCTCGGTGCGCTGCGTGGCGTGCATGTGCTGCTCCACCGTCTGCCCCGCGCGGTGCATCTACATCCAAGCCGAGGATCGCCACGACGAGTCCGAGAAGGCCCCGCACAGCTTCGTGATCGACGAGCTCAAGTGCGTGGTCTGTGGGTTCTGCGTGGAGGCCTGCCCCTGCGATGCAATCCGCATGGACTCGCGCGAGCACATGGCACCCACCGAGACCCGCGAAGAGGCGGTGCTCGGCAAGATCGATCTGATGAAGCGCGGTGGTCCGAGCGTGGCGGTACAAGGCGGCCTCGGCCCCAATTATCGCGAGCGCGCACCCAAGGCGGATCCGCGGTTCAGCCACGATCCTCGCTAGCCAGCCCACGAGCTGCGGGCACGCCAACGACGAGCTTCGGGCCGCACCAGCGGCCCGTCGCGTTTCGAACGATCGAGGCCCCCTGTCAAGCACCCAATGCGGCCGCTCGGTGGCCAACTTTTCGCGTCACGCGTTGGCGCCGGGGTGCTAAGGTGGAAGAGCAACGGCCGCTGCCCGTGCCGTCTAAGCTCTTCCTACTGACCATCAACCAGGGAATCGCCTCTGTCCGTAGGTGTGCATGCCCGTCCGGCGGGAAGCCCGAAGCGGATAATATAGTGATGCCCACCTGCCGTAGGTAGGGGTTGAGCTTCGTCATCGCCGGGCAGCGGTCTTGCGCTTCGTTGCGGCCGCGACACCGCGACACGCTGTCGCGGCCAAGCGGCGGAGCGCCGGTCGCTGCGGGTGAGCGGGCGTGGCATGCTGGTGCTGCGCATGGCCTCCGTCGACCGCTCGGCTCAGATCACGCTGCGGGCCGTGGTAACGGCGCGCTGGGTGCTCCTGGCCCTGCTGACGGCGGCGGGGGTCGCGGTGCTCGGCATGCCCGACGTGGTGGCCCCGCTGCTGCGCTGGTTCCCGCAGACGCCCGAGCCGCTGCGCTTCATCGCGGTGCTGACCGCGTGGGCGCTGGTCAACGTGGTGACCGATCGATGGGTGCTGCGCCGGGGTCGAGCCACGCGCGAGCTCGCCGGGCTGCACCTGCTCATCGACGCGACCGTCCTCACGGCGCTGCTGGGGCTCTCCGGCGGCGCCACCAACCCGTTCACCACCGTCTACTTCGTGCCGATCACCCTGGCCACCCAGGTCTCGCCGCGGTGGACGTGGGCGCTCGCCGGCTACTGCCTGGCCGGGTTCGCGGCGCTGTTCGTGATGCACCCGCTGCCCCAGGCGGCAGCGGGACACGAGGCGCACTTTGCCGGGCACCTCCGCGGGATGTGGGTCGCGTTCGGCGTCTCGGGTCTGCTCATCACGTACTTCGTGCATCGCATCGCGATCTCGCTCGCGCGCCAGCGCCACGAGCTCGGGCGGCTGCGCGAGCAGGCGATGCAAGACCGGCACCTCGCGGCGCTGGGGACATTGGCCGCCGGGGCCGCCCACGAGCTCGGCACGCCGCTCGGCTCGATTCAGCTGCTGGTCGGCGAGCTGCCCCACATGAGCAACCGCGAGCGTGACGAGGCGCTCGACACGATCCGGCGCGAGGTCGCCCGCTGCAAGGGGATCGTGCATCGCATGGCGAGCCCGGAGCTCTCTGCGCTCGACCTCAGCGCCGACGGGAGCGGACCGCCGTGGTCGCTCGGGGCCCTGGCCGACCAGGCCCAGCAGGTCGCGATCGGCAGCGGGGTGCCGCTGCGCGTGAGAGGGCCGCGCAATGTCGAGCTTCGCCAGCCCCGCGAGGCGCTCGAGCAGATCGTGCGCGAGCTCGTGGCCAATGCGATCGACGCCTGCCGGCGGCGCAGCGACGGGGGCGGCGCGGTCACCATGGTCCTCGGCCTCGACGGGGATGACGTGAGCGTCGAGGTCCAGGACGAGGGCGTGGGCATGGATCCCGAGGTCGTCGCCAACGCGTTCGATCCGTTCTACTCGACCAAGGTCGAGGGCGAGGGAATGGGGCTCGGGCTCTACCTGGCGCGGGCCCAGCTGCGGCAGCTGGGGGGCACGCTCGAGCTGCGCTCCGAGCCCGAGCGCGGCACCACGCTGCGCATGGTGCTGCCCGCCCATCCCGACCCCACTCGCAGCGAGCGCAGCATCAGGAGCGCCTGAGCGGTATGGCCAACACGATCCTGCTCGTCGACGACGATCGAACGTTCTGTGCGGCCTTGGCCGGCGCGCTGCGCCGCCGCGGGCACACCGTGCTGCTCGCCTACGACTACGACGACGCGATCGCCGAGGCCACCGCATGGAACCCGGACCGCGCCGTGATCGATCTGCGCATGCCCGGCCGCGGCGGTCTCGAGCTGGTGCAGGCGCTGCGTGATGCGCTGCCGCAGCTTCGCATGGTGGTGCTCACTGGCTACGGCAGCATTGCGACCGCAGTCGAGGCGATCAAGGCGGGTGCCGTGCACTACCTGACCAAGCCCGCCGAGGCGGACGAGATCCTCGCCGCGTTCGAGCGCGTGCAGGCCACGGTCGAGGCTTCGCTGCCTCCTCCGCCGCCGCCGCGACTCGAAGAGGTGGAGTGGGAGCACCTGCAGCGCGTGCTGACCGACTCGGGCGGGAACATCTCCGAGGCCGCGCGCCGACTTGGCATGCACCGACGCAGCCTCCAGCGCAAGCTCGCGCGCGGACGCCCCAGCAGCGACGACGAGTCCGACGCGTGAGGGAAACCGACCACCGCTGCGGATTGTCGTACGCTACGCACGTCGCCAGGCACGTCGCTTTGCTCGAGGATCCACCATGTACGCTCGCCCCGCGCTCGCCTCCCTCTTCTTGCTCGGCTGCACCGGTCACGCCATGAACGACGGCGCTTCCTCCACCTCGCCGCCGCCCGCCGAGACCGCCCAGGCGACCCCCGAGAAGGCCGGCCTCCCCTACCCCGAGACGCGGCGCGAGCCGCTGGTCGAAACGCTCCACGGGACCAAGGTGGCCGACCCGTACCGCTGGCTCGAGAACGCGGCCGACCCCGAGGTCGG
Source organism: Nannocystaceae bacterium (assembly GCA_041600735.1). Classification (GTDB taxonomy): domain Bacteria; phylum Myxococcota_A; class Polyangia; order Nannocystales; family Nannocystaceae; genus Paraliomyxa. The sequence goes on along the minus strand of JBFIJN010000034.1, from coordinate 3,590 downwards.
GGCGTGGATGAAGGCCCAGCACCAGCTGGCCCGTCGGCAGCTCGACCAGCTCCCGGGTCGCGAGGCACTCGAGCAGCGGCTCATCGAGCTCACCTATATCGACTCGGTCTCACCGCCCACCCGTCGCGGCGACAAGTACTTCTACTCGCGCAGCCACGCCGACAAGGAGAAGGCCATCTTCTACTTCAAGCGCGGCAAGGCCGGGAAGGAAGAGGTGCTCATCGATCCCAACCTGCTGTCCGACGACGGGAGCATCTCGGTCCACGGGCTCTCGGCCAGCGAGAGCGGCCGCTATGTCGCCTACAAGCTCAGCGAGAACAACGCCGACGCGGCCACGATCTACGTGAAGGATCTGAAGACCATGAAGGACTCGTCGATCGACGTGATCGACGGGGCCAAGTATGCGTGGCCGGCGTGGACGCCCGATGACAAGGGCTTCTACTACGTGCGACTGCCCACCGATCCCGCGATCCCGCCCGCCGAGCTGCCGGGACACGCAGAGCTGCGCTACCACCGGCTGGGCACCAAGGCCGAGAGCGACGCGATCGTGTTTCCTGCGCTCGGCGACCCGACCAAGTTCCTCGGCGCCGGGGTCACCGAGGACGGGCACTTCTTGCTGCTCTACAAGAGCCAGGGGCCCAACACCGAGGTCCACTTCATGGATCTGCGCACCAAGAAGGGCCGCGCCGCGGGCTTCCAGCCGCTGGCCACCGGGTTCACCGCGCAGTACGGCGTCGACGAGTACCGCGATCGATTCTACGTCACGACCAACGAAGGTGCGCCGCGCCGTCGCGTGCTCGAGGTCGACCCGGCCCACCCCGAACGCGAGCACTGGCGCGAGATCATCCCCCAGCCCGACCGCGCCGTGCTCGAGGGCGCGTACGTGGTGGGCGGGCACCTCGTCACCGACCTCATGGTCGACGCACACAGCCAGATCGAGATCCGCGATCTCGAGGGCAAGCTCGTGCGACGGGTCGAGCTCCCCGGCCTGGGCGCCACCAGCGGAGTGATCGGAAGGCCCGACGACGACGACGCGTACTTCTATTATACGTCGTTCGCCCAGCCGCCGATGATCTACGAGACCTCGATCGCGAGCGGTCGAACCAAGCTGTGGGCCAAGATCGAGTTCCCCATCGACACCCGCAAGATCGCGGAGAGCCAGGTCTGGTACACGTCCAAGGACGGCACCAAGATCTCGATGTTCTTGGTGCATCGAGAGGGCCTCGAGCTCGACGGCAGCCACCCCACCTTGCTCACCGGGTACGGCGGCTTCAATGCCTCGATGACCCCCGGCTTCTCGGCCTCGGCCGCGATGTGGGTCGAGCGCGGCGGGGTGTGGGCCATGCCCAACCTCCGCGGGGGCGGTGAGTACGGAGAGTCCTGGCACGAGGCGGGCATGCTCGGCAACAAGCAGAACGTGTTCGACGACTTCATCGCCGCCGCGTCCTATCTGATCGACGAGGGCTACACGAAGCCGCGCAAGCTCGCGATCTACGGCGGCAGCAACGGGGGCCTGCTGGTCGGCGCCGTGATGACCCAGCGACCCGAGCTCTTCGGTGCCGTGGTGTGTGCCGTGCCGCTGCTCGACATGGTCCGCTACCACAAGTTCGGCAGCGGCAAGACCTGGATCCCAGAGTATGGCGATCCCGACAAGGCCGAGCACTTCTCGTTCCTCTACGCATACTCGCCGTATCACCGCGTGAAGGAGGGCGAGCACTATCCCGCCATGCTGATGCTCTCGGCCGACAGCGACGATCGGGTCGATCCCATGCACGCGCGCAAGCTGACCGCGGCGATTCAAGCGGCCAGCGCCAGCGGCGAGCCCGCGATCATGCGCATCGAGGAGAAGGCCGGCCATGGCGGCGCGGGCACGCGCAAGAAGAGCGTGGCGCAGCAGGTCGACATGTACTCGTTCTTGCTCGCCGAGCTCGAGGAGTAGCGCGCATGCGACTGTTCGTGGGGATCGACCTACCGAGCGAGATCGAGGATCACCTCGCGCTCGTGGGGGGCGGGATCCCGCGCGCGCGCTGGGAGCCGCGCGAGAAGCTGCACGTGACCGTGCGCTTCATCGGCGACGTGGACGGCGGGACCAAGCGTAGGCTCGAGCACGCCCTCGAGGCCGTGCAGCACCCGCCATTCACCCTCGCCGTGGCCGGGGTGGGCTTCTTTCCGCCCAGCGGCAAGCCGCGGATCCTGTGGGCTGGGCTGGCCGAGCCGACCCCCGTGATCGAGCTCCACGGCCGCATCGAGCGGGCGCTGCACGAGGCCGGCCTCGACCCCGAGGGTCGCAAGTACACCCCGCACGTCACCCTCGCCCGACTGCACGATCCGCCGCGAGCCAAGGTGATCGAGTTCTTGCAGCATCACGCGCTGCTGCGCACCCTGGACTTCGAGGTGCGCGCGTTCCAGCTATACTCGAGCGTGCTGTCGCCGGGCGGCTCGAAGTACCGCGTGGAGCACCACTATCCGCTCGCGGGCCGCTAGCCGATCTCAGCCCTACTTGCCTTGGACCTTCTTCAGCCGACCGTCGGCCTTCCCATTGCCGAGCGACTTGGCCTTCGTGTACTGCACCTTGGCCTCGCCGAACTTGTCCAGCTTGAACAGAGCATCCCCGTAGAGGATGCGATACTCGCCGTTGCTGCTCGAGGCCTTGACCGCGCGGCTGTAGTAGCTGGCTGCGGATGAATAGGCAGACTTGTTGAACGCGATGCGCCCCAGACCGGCCGCGGCCGCGTGGGCCCGCGAGTGCTCGTCGAGCGCCGCCTTGTAGCGGCTCTCGGCCACGCTGATCTGGCCGGCCGCGTAGGCCTTGTCGCCCGCGCGGATCAGCTGCCGCGCCTTCGCTTGCGGGCTCTGCTCGGTGGCCGCGTCGGGCTCGGGCTCGGGCTCCGGCTCCGGCTCCGGCTCCGGCTCGGGCTCGGGCGCGACCGCAGGCTCGGGCGCGACCGCAGGCTCGGGCGCGACCGCAGGCTCGGGCGCGACCGCGGGCGCAGGCTCGGGCACGACATCGACCTCCGCAGGCCGTTCCTGCTGGCCCCGGCCGGCTTCGCCCAACGGGGTGCCAACCGGGGCCGTCGTCTTCGCAGGAGACGCGGCCGCGGCCGCAGTGGTCGACGGGGCTGGCGGCTCATCGCGGGTCAGCACCCAGACGGTGGGAATGCCGATCAACGCGGCGACCCCCGCAACCATGAGCCACACCGGGCTCTTCTTGGGCGGGTCCTCCTCCGCGACCACCGGTGCCACCATGGCGTCGGAAGGCTCCGCCAGGGCCGCAGCAGGCTCGTCCTCGGCCGACTCGTCTGGGTGCTCGTCCTCGACCGGGTCTGGGTCTGGGTCCTCGACCGCCACGGCGCCCGTCTCCGCCGCGGGGGAAGCGGTCGCCTCGGCGGATGCGCTCGCGTCCGCGGACGCAGTCTCCTCGACTGAGGCGCTCGTCTCTGCGGAGGCGCTCGTCTCTGCGGAGGTGCTCGTCTCTGCGGAGGCGCTCGTCTCTGCGGAGGCGCTCGTCTCTGCGGAGGCGCTCGTCTCTGCGGAGGCGCTCGTCTCTGCGGAGGCGCTCGTCTCTGCGGAGGCGCTCGTCTCGACCGTCG